>CANRFK010000005.1 GCA_947629875.1 uncultured Clostridia bacterium | reverse complement strand
GCGTTGAGCGTGGTGCCGATGTTCGCGCCCATGATGATGGCCGTCGCCTGAAAGAGCGTCATGACGCCCGCATTGACGAGACCGACGACCATGACCGTCGTGAACGCGGAACTCTGCCCCAAGATGGTCATGCCCGTGCCGATTCCCACGCCCGCAAAACGGCTCTTCGCCGTTTTATTGAGCATGCGTTGGAGTTTGCCGTGCGCGAGGCGCGTCATATTCTCGGAGAGGATCTTCATGCCCACCAAAAAGGTGCCCATGCCCCCCAGAATTTGCATGACGATTTTAACGATTTCCCACGCGCCCATACGGTTTTCCTTATGCGTTTTATCCTTGTATATTATAACAGGCGCGGGCGGAGTTTGTCACGTATTTTGCGGTATTTTATAAAAATATTGTCCCGTGAAAACGCTTGCAAATTCCGTCGGGCTCTGCTATAATATGAAAGCGTCAACGAGGAGTAGCGCAGTTTGGTAGCCCGACAGGGTTCCCGAAAAAGATTTGCGCAGCAAAGATTTTTTGGGAAGAGGAGACATGGCGGAGCGAATTTGCCCTTGCCGCTTGCGGGAAGGGCTCGGAAGCGAAGCCCATGGCGACGAGGTTCGGGACCAAGAGGTCGCAGGGAAATTCAACAACACATCGAGGAGTAGCGCAGTTTGGTAGCGCGCTTGGTTCGGGACCAAGAGGTCGCGTGTTCAAATCACGTCTCCTCGACCAAAAAAGCGGGGTTTTTCAATCAATAACTCCGTTTTTTTGCTGTAAAAATGCCATTTTTGAAAAGTTGCCCCCAAATTCTGCCCCGCAATTTTTCGAGCCCTCCATGGTTATGCGGGGCGCCATGCGCAACCGCCCGCCGGCGGCTTCCTCCTTGCCTTTGCCGTAATACAGCGGCGCCTTTCGGGGCGTCGCACCTTTTTTTGTGCGGACAAAGCCCGTTTACGGGCTGTCCGTTCTATTTGTTTTTTAGTAGCTTTCATGCGCCATCACCTCTTTCTGCCGCTTCGCGAGGAGAAAATTATAGATCGCGATGTAGAAGTCACGCTCGTCCCCGGTGTTCGCTTTCCCGATCAGCGTTTGAAGCTCGTCTGCGGAGAGCATTTTCCCGTCGCCGATAAACGTCTGCGCCGCCATTTCAATCGTTTCGATCCGCGTCATAAGCACCTCCCGACACATATAGTTTAATTCGGCGCTTTGTCAACCTCTATGGGACGATACGCAAATTTTAAGCGGCGGGGCGGAGCCCTGCCGCTTATTCCGGTTGATAAATTGGGTTGGGGGTGGAACACGGAGCCGCCTGACGGACGGGAGACGGTCGCTTATTTCCTGTGCTTCTTTTTGCGGAAGACGATCGTGAGGGCGGCGGCAAGGCCGACTGTGGCGGCGGAGCCGACTACGATCCCTGCGATCGCGCCGCCCGATAGGCCATTCTTGGGCGCTTTCGGGGGATCTGCGGGGTCGTCCGTGCCGGACGGGCCGCTCGGGCCGTCCTTCGGGACGAGGGCACCGATTGCGGCGGCGAGCGCTTCCTCCGCGCCGTCTATCCTATCCTGCTCCGCCGTCGGGTCGCCGAAGACGCTCCTCGCCTCCGTACGGGCGCCGATAAAGGCCATCCAGCTCTCCCTCTCGAAGTCGGCGTCCTTCAGCGCATCTGCCTGCGCGAGGCGCTCGGAGAGGGCGCTGCGATCCGTCTTGAGGGAGAATTCCAAGCGGTCGAGGTTGAAGTTCCCCGCGTTGGTCTCCCCTTCCGCCACGATTTTGAATTCGTGCACGCCCGTGTCGAGCGCGACGGAGAAGGTCACCGTGACCCACGTGTCCCACCGCTGTTGAACCTCGAGGCCAAACGCCGAAACCTTGGCATTGTCGAGGTAGAGGGCGCCGAGACGGGGCGTATTGTCGTAGCGCGCCTCGTTCTTTTTCCCTGCCGCGCCGCGGAGCGTCACCGTCCAGAGCCCGCGTTCCTTCACCTCGGCACGCACGGTCACATAGCAGCCCTCATTCTTCCACCCTGCGACGTAGCCCGTGCCCGTAAAGCCCGTCCATTCGCGGTCGATGCGGAGGGCGTCCATCGCGTCGTTCGTCGCTCCGTTGCCGTCCTCGAGCTCGAGAACGGCGCCGTGCGTAACTTCGGGCAATTTTTCGCCGAGGATCACGCGAACCGTCACCTTGCCCGACGGTTGGACATAGGAATACTTTGCGCCCGCGGTGAGCTCGAGAACATCGAGCTGTTTGCCCGCGCCGTCGACGACGGAGACCTCTTGCACGTTGAGCCCCGCCTGCACGCCCGTGATCTGCACGATGACCGTGCTCCCCTCTTCCGCCGTCACGTCGCTGACCTGCACGTCGGCAGTCCCGCCCGTCACCTCCGTTTTTACGGAGACGGGGCGGGGCGAGAAGCGGAAGTCGGAGAAGTCGCAGATCGCGCTCGAGGTGCTGTTGCGGAATTCAAACCAGACGTCATGCACGCCCGAAGCGCTGCAGTCGGCATAGAAGGTCTTCTTCTGCGACCACGAGCCGGTATTCGTCACATAGACCGTTGCGATGAGGTTGGCGGCGTTCACTTCGTCGAGGTAGACGCGCACCTCGCCGCCGCTGTTTGCGGAGGCCGCAGTGAGGGCGACGGAGCCCGCCCCGCTACCGAAGTCGAGGTCGGCAAATTTCGCCCTGCTGTTGTTGTAGATGTTGACGAGGACGCCGTCCCGCACGTTGATGTTTACGCGCTCGGCCGCGTCCACGGCGGCGATGCGGGAGAAGGCATCGATCTTTCGGATGAAGCGGAAGAATTCCGCCTCCGCGGTGCCCCCTTCCCCCGTATATTGCAGGAAGATGCTCCCTTCCTCCGCGTCGGTATCCTTGCAGTCGACCTCGAACTCGTGCCAGATGCCGTCCCGCGGGAGCTCGACAGTCGTAAGGATCTTGTCGCCGACGCCGTTTTCAAAGACCGTGATCTTCCCGCCCGACGAACTTCTCACGCGGATGACAAATCCGCCGCGGTGTGCGCCGCGCAATTCATCGAACTGCGCCCAGCCGCCGTCACAGAAAGTAAAGACGTCGCCCAAGAAGCTCCCGTTGTCGTAGTCGTCCGCCTCGGAGAGCGGGATCTCCGCAAAGGCGTCCTTCGAGGTGTCCCGCCTGTCGAAGGTGAGGCGGTCGAAGTTGTAATTCCCGGGGTCGCTGCCCTCCGCGGACAGGCGGAACTTGTGGAGCCCCGCCGTAAGTTTGACCCCCTCTATCGTGTAGTCCTTCCACTCCCCGTTCTTGGAGCCGTCGCCCCACACCGCCGTCGGTTGGATGGTGAGGTCGTACGCCGTTCCATCAAGCGTGAGTTTTGCCGTGCGGTTGCGGTTGTCGTTGATGCTCTTTTTGCCGCAATTGACGCGGAGCTTGAGGTCGTAGACCCCGTCGCGCAGAACGTTTACGTCGAATTCGAGCGCGTCGCCCACTGCCGTAAAGCCCGCGGCGTAGCCCGTGCCCGTGTAGCCCTTCCACTCGGACTTCGTCTCAACGCTGCCGCCCTCCGCGGGGAGGTATTCGGCGTTTTCGAGCTCATAGCTGTCCCCGTCGCCCACGCGCTGCGGAGGAAGCCCTTCCTCCTCTTTGCCGAGGTCGGGCTCTACGAGACCCTCCGAGTCCACCTTGACGAGCATCTCTTCGCCCGTGTCCCCGACTTTGACATAGAGGATATCCGCAGTATCGTCGTAATAGTAGCCCTCGGAAGCCGCGTTGTAGGCCTGCAGGGAGCTCGCGCCGCCGAGCTGCTTTCCGCCGAGCGAGACGCCGTTCACGCCGCCGATGTGGTTGAATTTGAGGTTGTACGACCTTGCTTCGGGGGTGTAGACGGCGGCGTTGCCGTTCTCGCGCGCACCGATGCGGAAAGAGATCTCGTTCCCGCTCACGGAGCAGGTGTAGGTCGTTGTCGTATAGGCGTTCTCGGTAATGTAGCGGCGGGAGACGCCGTCATCCTCATAGAGCGTATAGGAGGAAGTTCCCGCGGGATAGATGTCGAGGGTGAGCGGGTCGAGCGGCTTCTCGTCGGCATAGTCCATATCGGGTCCCATGGGAATGATGGCGCCCGCCTTGATGAAGACGGGGATCTCGTCGAGGGCGGCGGCGACGCGGATCGTCTTTCCCGCCTGTCCGCCTTCGTAGCGCTCCCCCGTGACGCGGTCGTACCACACCGTTTCGGGGGGAAGCCATACGGAAACGACGGTGTCGGTTGTGTCCGCCGCGGGCGCGACCAAAAACCAATCTCCGAAGTAGTACTGCTGGTTGAGGGCCCATGCGTCCGCGTTGTACTGGCTGCCGTCCTCGAGGATCATGGCGCGCATCATGGGCGTTCCGCGGCTGTAGCCCTGCCATGCGGTCGAATAGATGTAGGGATAGAGCGCATAGCGGATGCGGAGATTTTTCTTGAGCGTCTCCTGCGCGGTCGCATTGTAGAGCCAAGGCTCCCTTCCGCCGTGCCCGTGCGTACGCATGAGACCGTTCCACGCGCCGAACTCCGCGACCCAGCGCGTGTAGAGCTCGTCGGAAGGCTTCCGCATGAAGCCGCCGAGGTCGTGCGAGACCGTCCAATACCCCACGAGCCCCGCATCGAGGCTGTACCCTATCTGGGAGATGAGTTCCTCGGAGGTGTTCTCGATGTCGCCCGACCAAGCCGTTGCAAAGTGCTGCCCCGCATAACTGCCGCGGGTGACGAACATGGGACGGGACTCCACGGTGTAGTCCTGCCACGCCTCGTAGGCGCCCTTCGAAGAGAACGTGGGCGCCGTGTTGGAACCGAGCACGTCGAACTCGTCGGGCCAGAACCAATCGCCGTAGCCCGTTGTGATGACGCTGTCCATGTACGACTTTATCCACGGCGCCGCGACCTCGGGGTCGTACAGCTGTGTGCCGCCCGAGGCCTCGGGCGTGCCCGCATTGTTGTGGAGGCCGACGTGGAAGCCGAGCTCGCGCGCCTCGCGGAACATCGCATCGATGTCGGGAAATTTGGTGATATCGTTGTTCCACATCTGCTTTCCCCACTTCTCGCCCGCACCGCTCTGGTTGCCGCCGTTGTCGGCAACGTCGCCGCGCCAGCCGTAGTCGAAGACGTAGCAGTCCGTGGGATATCCTTCGTTGCGCAGGCGGTGGATCCACTCGAGAAACTCCTCCTGCGTCGCATTGTCGTTGCCGTATTTGGAGAGCATGAAGCCGTGCGCCCACTTGCCGTACAGCTCCATTCTGCCCGTGACTTCCGCGTATTCGTTGAGGATGGTCTTGAAGTCGGGGCCGTAAAAAAAGTAATAATCGAGGTAGCCCTGCGTCTCGAATCCGCCCCCATGTTTATAAAACACGGTATTTTTCTCGATGGTGTTGAGGAAAATGCCGTAGCCGACCGTGCTCATGAAGAAGGGCGCGATGAGCCGACCGTGGGACATCGTAAAGTCGCCAAAGTCCTGCTCGTAGCGGTTGAGCCCGCTGCGCCTGCCGTGATCGCCCGAGCCGAAGCCGAAGATCCCGCCCGCGTTGCGGATCCCCTCCTCCTTGCGCACGCCGACGGCGTTCCCGTTCTTGTACATGCCGACGGCCTCGGTATCCTTGCTGAGGAGCTGCCCTTCAAGGTCGTACATGCCGATGCGGAAAGGGCGCTTTTCGATGCGAAGTTCGAGCGCGCTCGTCTTCACGACGAGGCGGGAACCTTCGTCGGACACGGTGTGTGCGACGGGCGCCCAGATGTTCTTTTGTACCATGTAATACTGCGGGTCGGCGGGGCGGTAGCCGCTGCTTCCGCTCGCCGAGAGCTGTACCCGCACCGTGCGCACCGTGCAGAGTTCCACGCGCACCTGATATTCCCCGCAATTGAAGATCATCACATTCCCTTCCGTCTGCTGCTGCGAGGTGAGGTCGCCGATCGTCGCGCCCGCAAAGAGCGTCTTCTGCGTGGAGAGCGCAAATCGCAAAATGAGCGCAATTAGCCCCGCAAACAGCAGAAAATACCAATATTTTCTCTTCGTCTTCATTCTCTTACTCCCTCGATCTCGATGCGCTTTCCGCGGCTTTGATAGGCGGCGAGGATGAGCCGAACGACCTTCGCGCCCTCCTTGCCGTCGATGGGAAACTTTCTCCCCTCCTTCACGCAGGCATAGAAGTCATCCACGATGCCCGCATGCCCCGTTCCGTAGCAATATTTTCCGTAGCGACGAGCCTCCCCGCCGCCGATGCACCGCCCGCCGATATAGAGCCTGTCGGGTAAAATGCGGAGGGTCTCCCTGTCCGTTCTTATGACGATCTCCGTCTCGAACTCCGAGGCACTCCCGTTCGTTGCAAAGAGGGAAAACTCCGCCCCGCCCGAAAAGACGGCCGCCACGGTGTCCTCGACCTCGATCTCATCCTTGAGCGTGAGGTTTGCCGTCTTCGCGGTGACATAGGCAGGCGTGCCGATAAGACACATGAGAAGATCCAACGTGTGGAGAGCCTGATTGATGAGAACGCCGCCCCCCGCCGTCTTCTTTTTCCCGCGCCACGTGCCAGAGGCGTAGTATACGGCGTCTCTGTGCCATGCGACAAGCCCCATGCCGCCGAGCGCCCGCGCCTCTTTCAGGTACTCCTTTGCCGCTTTTACGGGGGCATTGTAGCGGTTCTGAAGGCAGACGCCGAGCTGCGCCTTTGAGCGCCGTTCCGCCTCGAGGATGCGCGCGAGGTCTTCCCTGCCGATGCCAAGCGGCTTTTCGCACAGGACGTTGATGTCCCGCCCGAGCGCCGCCGTCGCCATCTCCGCATGCTGATAATGCGGAGTGCAAATGTGCACGACGTCGGGACGGACCTCTTCGAGCATGGTGACATAGTCGGAATAGGCGGGCGCCTCGGGGAAGGCGGCACACCGCTCCGCCGCGATGTCGCAGACGGCGGCAAGCTCCCCGCGCTCGCGGAGAAGCTGTGCATGGACGCTCCCGATGACCCCGATCCCGACGACCGCGCCCCTCATGCGTTGCCTCCCTTTTTGCACCGCGAAAGGAGCTCCCTTTGGTACTCCGCTCCGTCCACGGGCAGGGTGACGCGCGCGCCGCCCCGCCAGCCGGAGAGCTCGATGGCGTTCATGAGTTCGACGCCGCGAATGCCCTCGCACCCATCCACAAAGAGCGGTTCCCGCCCCGTGAACGCCGCGATAAAGTTATTGATGATGCCCGCATGGCGGGGATCCCTTCCGTCCGTCTCCACGTTTTCTACCGTATAGGCGGGGCGGGCAAAGCCATCCTTTGAAGAACGGGAAAATTCCCCGCTGTCCCCGTCGTTGCGCCAAAAGGTGAGGGCGCCGTTCTCGCAGAGGAGTTTGCCGCGCGTCCCCGAGATCTCGAAGCGGTTCGTACCCGGTGTCTCCCCCGTCGTGGTGACGAACACCCCCGTTGCGCCGTTTTCGTATTCGAAGAAGGCGGTCACTTCGTCCTCGACTTCGATGTCGTGCCACCTGCCGAAGCCGCAGAAGCCGCGCACGGCGACGGGAAGTTTTCCCACGACCCACTGCACGAGGTCGAGCTGGTGCGGGCATTGGTTGATGAGGACGCCGCCGCCCTCGCCCGCCCACGTGGCGCGCCAATCACCGTCCGCATAGTAGCTCTGCGTCCTGTACCAATCGGTGATGATCCACGTCACGCGCTGCAACTCCCCTATCTTTCCCTCCTTAACGAGCTCGCGCATGCGGCGGTAGAGGCAGTTTGTGCGCTGGTTGAACATCACCGTGAAGAGCACACCGCTCTCCCGCGCGACCCTGTTCATCTCCCGCACCTGATCCGCGTAAACACCCGCGGGTTTCTCGCAGATGACGCCGATGCCGCGGCGGAAGCAGGCGATTGCAATTTCCGGATGGGAATAGTGAGGGGTCTCGATGAGCACGGCGTCGACAAGGCCGCTGTCAAGGAGCACCGTGTAGTCGGAAAAGGCGGGATAATTTCCCGCCGCCCGCCTGCGGAACCGCTCGAGCCGCTCCGGTGCGCAGTCGCAGACGGCAGCAAGCGTGCCGCCCGCGATCTGCCCCTTTTCAAAGAGTTCTAAAGCATAGTTGGAGCCCTGATTCCCGAGCCCGATGATGCCGAATCTGACCATAAAACGAGAAAAATTTCAGGCTGCGCACCGCCCCACGAGCGCACGCAGGGCAGAGACTGCGGCGTCGAAGGCCGTGCCGCTGTCGGGATAGACGTACTTCCCGCGGAGAGCAGTTTTGTCGATGGCGGAATACCCGTCAAAGATGCGCAAATGAGGCTCAACCGAGAGCACTGTGGGACGCTCTATCATGCCGATAAGGCGGGGAATGTCCCCGTCGCCCTCGCCTGCGGGCACGACTTCGCCCGTTCCGCAGACGACGTCCTTGATGTGGAAGTAGTCGCTCTTGCCGTGCAGGAGCGGGAGGGTGCATTCCGCCTTTTCCCCCACCTGCAAAAAGTTGGCGGGGTCGTACACAGAGCGCAATCCGGGCACGCTGTCAAGAAGGTCGAGAACCCGCTCCGCCGTGTCGCCGTAGATGCCCTTCTCGTTCTCATGGTAGAGCGCGGCGCCCGCCTCGCGGACGGCCTCCGACATGCGGCAGAGGTACTCCACGACCCTGTCCCGCTCGCCGTAAGCGCGGTAAAAGCTGAACGCGCGTATCTTGCCGGTCCCGAAGATCCCTGCAAGCTCCGCGACGTGCTTTACGGTGTTGAGATAGGCGGAAAAATCGAGGCCGATCTCCTCCTTGCCGAGGGGGGAGGCGATCGCCCAGACGGCGATGCCCTCCCTCTTTAAGATGTTTGCATATTCTTTGGCTTCCGCGACGGAGAAGTCCTTCACGTTCTTCCCGCCCACGCTGCGGAGCTCCGTATAGGTGAGCCCGTTGCGGTGAAGGGCCTCGATCTGCCCCTTGAGGTCGGAAGCCGCCTCGTCGGAAAAAGCACAGAGACGGATCATGGCGCCCCCTATGCCTCGGCGACGGTCACTTTCACAGTCGCCGTTTTCTGTCCGTAGTAGCTCTCCGAGGTGATCGTGAAGGTGTACACGCCTGCCTCGGTGAAGGTGATCTTTTGGCCGTCTGCGCTCCACCCGCTCTCCTTGTCGCAGGTGATCTGCGGCTCCGCGGCGTTGCCATAGATGTGGTAGCCGAGGTCGGCCTCCGCCGTACCCTCCGAAAGCGTTGCGGTAAGCTCCGCTTTGTCTGCAAAGAGCACGACGCCGTTGCACTTGGTGATCGTGAGCTCGTCCACGGAGAAAATCGCCTTGTTGTTGGACTCCACCGCAAAGACGCTCGTCGACTTGCCCTTATTGCGGAAGGCGAACTGCCCGAGATAGATGTTTTCGCCGAGCGGCTTCGTATCTCCGTTTGTCCCCTGCTGGTAATTCTCGCCCGAGACAAAGATGTAGGAGACCTCGTTGTCGAAGTCGTGGTAGACGGTGAGGGTATACCATGCGTTCAGCACAAAGCAGAAGTCGCCGCCCTCATATTGCACTGTTTTCCACCCGCCGTTGTTGTAGCGAAGTCTTCTTGTCTCGGCGGCGATCGTCTGGGAAGGGGTATTCTTGTCTGCCTCATAGAAGAAGCAGAGATTGGCAAAGCCGTCGTTTTCGAGGCGGAATTTGATCTCCGTGAGCAAGATGCCGTGCTGCGTTTCCCCGAAATCGACGCGGAACCTGCCCGCGCCCTTCTCGGCGACGTCGATATGCAGATGGCCGTCCGCAAAATTGAGATACTTGTCTTCCTCCGTCACGCCGCTCGCTTCGCTCACGATCTCGATGTTCTCGTCCGTGGGCTTCTCGGCAAAGTCGCTGTGGTAGAGAACGACCGTCTCGGGCACGCGCGACTCTTTGACAACGACCGTAAACGTTCGCGTTGCGGTCCCCGTCCCGTTGGCCGCCTCGTAGGTGAACTTGTAGGTGCCCTGTTTGGTGAAGGTGAGCTCGTTCTCCGCGCGAGACCAGCCGTCCTGCGCGTCGCACCTGAGGTCGGAGAAGGTACCGCCGAGGGGAACAGCGAGAAGATCGAACTTGGCATCCTCCTTTTCGAGCTTCAACGAATAGGTCGCGTCTTCTACAACGCCTGCAATGTACGGGATGTTGTACTGTGTCACCTTGAGGTTGCGGACGGTGACATCCATCCCCTTCTTGTTGTCGATGCCCGTGCTCACGACGTCGGCTTCGATATCGGGGGTGCGGAATTCGAATTCGCCGAGATAGAGCCATGTTGCGCCTTCGATCCCGTGGGTGTTGCCGCCCTCGCGCATGACGTAGGCGTAGCACATCTTATTGGTAAAGTCGCAGACCGCGCGGAGCGTCCACCATTCGCCGACTTGCGCCGTGACGACTCTTCCCTCGTAGGGGATCCCCTTCCAACTGTCTTTGTAGTACCCCGTTCCGCCTCTGTATTGGATCGTCCCGTCCATGCCTACCATGAAGTTGGTGGCCGCGGTCGTGTTGCCGTCCTTAAAGAAGAAGAGAAGGTTGAAAGAATTCTGCAGCTTCTCGTTGATGCGGAAGGAGATCTCCGTCTCCACGATGCCGCTGAAGGGCGCAGCGAACTTCTTGCGGAAGGTCACGGTGCCGTTCGTTGTGCCCGTCTTGAAGGTCGCACCGTCCGCGCCAGTCGTGAGGGATGCCCCATCCCCCGTCTGCGTTACGGTAATGCTCTCGTCCTCCCCCTTGGCAAGGTCTGCGGACTCGAAGAGAGTCTCCGTATCGGGAACGGTGTCCTCGAGCACGGTGACGGTGACTGTCTTTTGGATCGAACCGTAGTCGTTTTGCACCTTGACCGTGAACACATACTTGCCCGCAGCGGTGAAAGTGACGGTCTTCTTGTCCTCGCAGACCCAACCGTCCGTTTGATCGCAGGAGATCTCCACCTCCGCGCCCTCTTCCGCCGTGTAGTCGAGGGTATACTGCGCGCTGCCCCCGAAGTTCTCGATGGTCTTTTCCGTCTCGTTCACGGTGAGCGTCGGGAAGAGCGTGTAGACACGCACGCTGTCCACGGAGAGGTCGCCGTTCGTCTTATCGAAGCCCATGCGGAGCGCCTTCACCGCCGTATCCTTGACGCGGAACGGATAGGCGCCGAGATAAATTTCGCCCTCGAGGGTCTGCGGCGCAACGACCGAACCCTCCCCGTTGAGCAACGTGACGCTTGCGCCCGTGAGATAGAGGTAGGTGACTTGCGCCGTCATGTCGTTGACGGTGCGGAGCGTGTACGTTACGTTCTTCTCGAGCTGCACATTGTAGTCTCCGTACGGGACCCTGTTCCATCCGCTGCCGTTGTGATAGCGGATGATCATCGACTCGATGGCAAAGCATGCGATCGCAGTGCCGCTGTCCGCCGCGTTCCTCTGCAGGAACATGATGTTGTGGAAGGCATCGGAGTTGAGGGAGATCTGCTGTTCGATGACGATAATGCCCTCAAGGTTTGCGGCGAATTCGTGGTTCACAAAGACTTTCGAGCCGCTCGCGCTGCCCGTCGTGAGACGCATCTTACCGTCCGCGTATTCCACGTTGCCCGAGACTTCCTTCGACTCGGTGATGCCGTCGGGCTTTTGCGCCCCGTCGAAGGTCTCGTTCCAGAGAATTTTTTCGCCCTTCACTTGGGAAGGCGCCGCATAGCGGTCGGTGACGGTGATCGTGACCGTCTCGCTCACCGTGCCCGCGCTGTTTGTGGCGGTGACGGTGAACACGTACTCTCCCGCGGAGAAGAAGGACGCCGTCTTGCTCGCTTCATCGTAGAAGTAGTCCTCGCGGGTGCAGGAAAGCTGCACGTCGGGTGCGGGCGAGCCTTTCACGGTGTAGGCAAAGGTGTACTTCGCGCCGTCTTCACTCTGGAGGGAGAGGGTCTTTGCCTTATCGGAGGTAAGGGTGAGCGTGGGCGCCTCCACTTTGCCCGTCACCTCCACGGTGATGGTATCCGAAGCGGAGCCCGTCATGTCGCGCGCGGTCACGGTGAACGTGTAGGTTCCCGCCGCCGTGAACTTGACGACTTTGCCCTCCTGCTGCCACTCGAACCCGCTCTCTCTGTCGCAGGTGACGGTGACGGTGGGCGCCGCAATGCCCGTCGTCGTAGAGGTTGCGGTGTAGTCGAGGGTGTATTCGCCGTTCCCCGTGTCGAGATCGACCGTGCCCGAAGGCGTGCCTATCTCGAGGGAGGGACCCGTCACCTTTCTGAACTTCATGGAGTCGTAGGAGAACTTCACGCCCTTCTCCGTGCTGCCGATGAAGATCTTCTGCGTCGTTGCCTTATACGTGTCGTAGCGGAACGGCACCTCGTCGAATACGAGGGTCTCGCCCGACCACACGCTCATCTTCGCGTTTTCGAAGTCGTACAGAATGGAAAGGTCGAGCCACTCGCCCGTAGGGCAAGCTACCGTGCTCTGCTTCCAGCCGTTGTAATTGTATTGGAAAGTGACGGTCCCTTCGGCCTGCTTCTCGAAGGCGAGCGCCGCCGTGTTGAGGTTCATCGTGTTCGAGGTCGCAGAGGCGTCGTACAGGAACATGACGTTGAGGAAATGTCTTTCGTAGGAAGAATCGTTCTTGACACGCAGCTCTGCAAGCACTTTGCCCGAGAGCGGCTCGCCGAAGTCGTAGCCGACGAGTACGTGCGGCGTCTGGGGATCGGCATCCTCATCCGTCTCGATCGTGAGATAGCCGTCCTCCACTTTCACGGAGCCGAGCTTCTCGTCGACGACCGTCATACCCGCGGGCAGCTCGGTAAAGTCGGTGTCGAGCAGGGTGTTCATATCGGAGGTCACAAGCACGGTGAACGTTGCCTCGGAGACGCCGAACTCGTTCTCGGCGCGCAGCTTGAACACGTAGCTGCCCGTCTCCGCGCCCGCATCGAATGTCACCGTCTTGTTATCGGCGCCGATCGTAACCCCCGTCTTGTCGCAGGTGAGCGTCACCGTCGGCGCGGGGTTCCCGTCCACGGTGTAGTCGAATTCGACCGAGCTTCCGGGCGTTACGCGGTATGACGTCCTCTCCGTTTCGATCGTGGGGAAGAGCATGTCCTCTGCGCTGTAGATGTGGATATCGTCGAGGATCATGCCGGCGTTTTCCTTGTCACTGCCGAAACTGAGGTAAGCGATGTCATTCGCGAGCGCCTTGTTGCGGTAGTTGCAGGTCTGCACAAACGCGCCGTCGAGATAGAAGTCGTACGTGCCCGCCGCGGGATCGAGGAGAAGGCGGACCTGCTGCCACTCGTTTACGGCGTGCGGCACGATGGAGCCGCTCCAGCCCGCCCCGCTGTGGTTTCGGAAGCCCCCGCCGTTTGCGGCAAACGTGAGAACGGGCTCCTTTTCCGCGGTGTAGAAGAACAGCAGATTGGAGAAGGCGCCCGAATCCGTCGTGATCTTCACCTTGGCCTCGGCGACGATCGGGCCCGTAAGAGACTCTGTGAAGGCATATTCCGCCATCGCGGTGCCTGCGCCGTCCGTCGTGAGCGCAATGCCGCCGTCCGAGAGCGCGATGCGTCCCCCGCCCGCCATACTGTAGGTGAGATAGGCGGGCAGAGCCGTCCGCTCGAAATCTTCGTAGTAGAGATAGTTTGTCTTCTTCACCTCGTCGGATGTTACGGTCACGGTGCAGACGGCGGAGACCTTCCCCGCCTTTGCCGTGATCTTCGCCGTGCCGATGCGGTGCGCCGTGACGACGCCGCCCGAGACGGAGGCGACCGCAGGCGCAGACGAGATCCATTGGAGCTTATCCGTCGTGTGCTCGGGCAGGACGCTCGCCTTGAGCGTCACCGTCTCCCCCGCCTTTACCGAGACGGCGTCCTTTTCAAATGTCACACTCTCGGCGGGGATCTCCGTTGGGTCCGTGACGGGCGGATCGTCTTCGGGCGGTGTATCGGGACTGTTCTTCTTCGAGCAGCCTGCGGCAAGCGCCATGACCCCGCACACGGGCAACAGAACTAACCAAAATCTCTTCTTCATACTTTTACCCTTATCTCCTTTGCGCCCCCGCGGTCTGCGGACGGCGCTCTTATACGATATAAGTATAACTTACCCAAATTTGCAAATCAATTGCAAAAATGAGATAAATATATTGCATTTTCGGTCAAGATGTGATAGAATGACAGCGAAGGAGAAGCGTATGCCCGTCTATGAGATCTACAACGGAGAATCCCTGCTCTTCCGCTACCTTTCGGACGAGATAAAGGACGAGAAGACGAAGAAGGAACTCTTCTTCATGCACATCCACGACTACTTCGAGATCCTCTACTTTATCAGCGGGAATGCGGTCTTTATGGTGGAGACGACGGCGATCCCGCTCCGGCCCGACACCCTCATCCTGATGCGCCCGCTCGAATCGCACACCATCAACCTGCTCGGCAACGAGCCCTACGAGCGCTTCACCATCAACTTCTCCGCCGAACTGCTCGACGCGATCGATCCCGCGCACAAGTTGCTCGACGCCTTCTTCGACCGCCCGCTCGGCGTAGGGAACGCCTATCACGCCTCCGAATTCTCCATCCATCCGCGCAAGCTGTTCGAAGCGATGCTCTCCTCCGAAAAAGAGAACGAGCGGCTCAACATCCTTGCAAACTTCTATGCCCTGCTCGGGCAAATAGATACGGCGTTCCGTTCCAAGCGGCAGGAGATCTCCCTTCCGCCCAACACCCTTGCGGGCAAAGTCGCCGAATATATCAACGCCCACCTCTTCGCCGAGCTCTCCGTGCGCTCCCTTGCGAGCCGCTTCTATGTGAGCGTCTCCCAGCTCAACCGCCAATTCAAGCAGGCGACGGGGTTTGCACCGTGGGACTATATCGTGGGGAAGCGGCTCATCTCGGCGCGCAACCTCATCCGCGGCGGAAAGCCCGCGACGACGGCGTTCTCCGAGTGCGGCTTTAACGACTATTCCTCCTTCTACCGCCACTACTTAAAGCGCTTCGGCGTCCCGCCCAAGGCGGACGCCCCCAAAAAACACAGATAAAAAACATCGCCCGTCCGAAAGGATGGGCGATTTTCTCTTATGCGATCGCGCGCTGTGCCGCCGAAAGCGCCGTCTCGAATTCCGCACTGCCGCCTGCATACACGCTGTAGTCCGAATAGACCGCGTGTTGGGACATCGTGAGCGTTCCCGCCGCGGAGGGACCCGTAAATCCCGCCGCCTGCACGGAGCCGAGCCACGTCCCGTTGACGGCGACATAGAAGGTCTCTCCGTCGCGAAGGAGGGTCATGCTGTTCACGAGCCGCTGCGTCCCCGAACGGAAGGGTGCATCGAAGCGGAAAGTCTTGCCCCAATGCCATGTGCCCGCACTGTCGCGTGTTGCAAAGACGACCTCATTGTTGGAAAAATCGGGCCGCACGTCAAACGCCATGTAGCACCTTTGGGTGCCGATCTCGGCAAACAGCCCCGTCTTGGGGTACTTATCGTTGTAATTCGTCCCTACGATGTCGACCGTGGCCGTTAGGACGAACTTTTCACTCTCGAGCCCCTTGCAATAGGCAAATTCCTCGGTGATGTTCTTCACGGACTTGTGCTCGATGCACGCGTCCTCTCCGCTGTCACGGGATAGATCCACGTTTATCGAGGGGAAGCCCCCTGTCGGCGACGTGCCGAAGTTCTCTCCCCCGCCATCCACGACGCGGAAGCACACGGTCTCCGAGACATAGCGCTTTTCCCCCGCCTTCGCCGTGGCGCGGACGGAGAACTCCCCCCGCTCCCTGCAGCGGTAGACGAAGATCGTCTCCTTTGTGACGCCCACCGTCTCAAAGGCGTCCCCCGCGGAGACTTCGTAGGAGATCTCCGCCGTGCCGAGGTTTTCCGCCCGCACGAGAAAGGCGTTGCTCTCGCCGAGCACGACGACGTCGTTTTGCACTTCGAGCCCGAAGCGGACTTCCCCGTCCCCTTTCGAGCAGCCCGCGCAGATGCCTGCCGTAAGGCAGCCGATAAGCAGTCCGCAAAGCAACTTTTTCATGGTCTTCATGGTCCACCTCACTCCGCTTTTACCGTCAGACGGTACATCCTGAGATCCGCGTTGCGCGTTGCGCTCCCGAAGGACACTGCCGCAAGCCCGTAGGCGCCGCTGCGGAACAGGAAGCCCTCCGCGACCTTTTCTCCGTTCACGGTGACGTCGAACACGTTCTCGGCGACATCCGCCTCCACCCCTATCTCCACGGGCACGTTGCGCTCGTAGCCGGCGAGGATCTTCTTGGAATTGCCGTCGTACGCCACGATGTTATAGCTGTTATAGGCGCACTCGAAGGCGATGCACACGCTGTTCTCCCCATTCTCGTTGAGGAGATACAGGCTGCCCCACTCCGCCTCGTTGAAGCTCATGCGCGCCGTCATCGAGAGCTTTCCCGTCACGGGCGCAAAGTCATAGGAGACGGATACCGTCTCGAGGTTGTTCTGCTCGTTGAAGGTGCGCAGGCGGAAGAACTTTTCCCCGTTCTCCTCCGCAACGCTCACGTCGGGCGAGAGATAGCGGTTTCGATAGGTGAATCCGAAGGGCGCAAGCCCCGCGGTCGCCTTTTCCCACGTTTCATAAACGAGATAGTCCGTTTTGCCGTCCGTCATCTTGCGGGAGGCGACGAGCGCGTCGTATGCCGAGGAGAGCGCAGATGCCGCATCCGAGGCTTCCGCGTCCGTCAGGGCACCGTCGCGCAGGATGAGTTCCCTGCAGTGCGCTATCTGCCCGAGCAGTGCTTCGTATTCTTCCGCCCCGTATTCGCCGACGCCCGTGCCCGTCACGACGTTGCAGTAGTTCCCCGCCGCATAGAGCGCATCGGAGAGCGCCTTCCTGCGCGCGCCGTCTTCGGCACTGTCCGAAACGGTGTCCGTCCACACCGTCGTGCGGGGGGACTGGCGGAAGGCCGCGGAGTCTGGCGTCTCCCCCGTCCGCGTGAGGTACATGCGGTCCACGGCAAGCCCGTCCTGCGAGCAGTAGAAATTCAGCGTGTATTTTCCCGCCGCGGGGAAGGAGAGCTGTGTGCCCGCCTTCAGCCATTGGAAAGTCTCCTCGCGGCTGTACGAATAGGTCGTTTGAAGGAAGCGGTACCGCCCGTCGACGCCGATCGCATACACGCTCGAGCGCGGGCAAGGCGCGTTGAGGCAGACCCACAGGTTGTAATTCCCGGGCGTCGTGATGATGAGTTCGTAGTTCATCGCGGGCGCCTGTTTTTCCCAGACGCCGTCAAAGTCGTCGCGCAGCTTCTCCGTGCGCATGGAGATGCCCTCAATGGTGCGCGCGGGGAGCCATCTCCCGTTGGTTATGGAGACCCCCGTGCCTTCGATCGCCGCCGACTCCGCCTCGATGGAGAGCTTCCCGCCCTGCTCGACGAAGTACCCGTTCCCGTACTCACCGCCGAGGTCGAACGTGGCGGGCAGCTCATATTTCGACTCGTAGAAGGGCGCATAGTCCGCCTTTTCCCACGGTGCGGGGTTGTAGGTGGAATTATAGCTCTCAACGGGGCCGAAGTAGGAGTCTCTTCTCTCCGCGGTGTAGATGACGAGCTTATCTATGGTGATGAAGGGGTCGAGCATATAGAGACGGATGCGGTGCATACCGCTCGTGGGGATATCGAGGGTCACGCGGTGCTTTATGATCTGCGTGAACACGCCCTCCTCCCACGCGGGATTGTTGGTGCCGTAGTCCCGTTCGCCCTCGACGATGACGGGCATGCCTGCATCGGCGGAGACGGCAAAACGCACCCGCCCGAGGGAATTCAGCGTTGGCAGACGGTAAATTTCCGTCTCGAACTTGCCGGCCTGCTCGAACCAGACGTTGTATTCGAGATAGGGCGCCTGTGCCTCGAAGTTCTTCTCCCCGTAGCCGACGAGGGTACGGGATTCGGCACGCACCATGTCGCCCTCTCCTCTGCCGAGATCTTTTACGATCTCCCAGCCGTTCTCGGGCGTCGAGCGGGAAGCGGAATAGTGTTCCGCCTCCATGGAGACGTAGCCGTCCTGTTCCACATAGGTCTTTTCGCCGAGGCGCAGCTCGTTTACGAGGGCGCGGACGGATATCTCCTTCCTGTACCCGTCCGCCGTGATGACGACGGTGCCCTGCGTCGTCCCGGTCACCTTGTCCCAGTCAACGGAGACCCACACGCGTTGCTCATCCGTCACCGTGTGCGACGAAATGTCCAAAACGATGAACGGGTCCGCCGTCACGGTGAAGGTGAAGCTACCCCCGCCGCGGTTGAAGACATCGAAGTACTTTCTCCCCTTGGCGAAGTTCCCAAACTCCAGCACGGAGCCGTCCTGCTCAAGGATCTCCCCCTCCGCGACGACGCCCGCCTCGGGCGCGCCGAGCGCAAAGGTAGGGCCGCCGCTCGCAAACCCCGCCATGACAGGCGAATGGTACACCTCTGGATCGACGAGATTTTTCCACTTCCCGCCCTGCAAGACGACGTTGTAGTAGGAGATTTCGTCCTTCCTCTTTTGGTTGAACTCCTTGGAGAGGTTGTAGCAGTTGTTTGCCGTGGCGTTCCTGCCCTGCGCATAGGCGACGTTCCCCTTGTGCGCGTAGTAGAACTCGGCATTGATGAAATAGGCGCACCGCACCTCGAAGAGCACGGTCTCGTAGAAGCAGTCCCGCTGCCGTTCGGGGATCTCCGCGTACACCTTCTCCGCGCGCTCCCACAGCGCCTTATACTGTGCTGCGCGCCGCTCCGCCTCGTCTCCGTAATCCGAAGTAAAGAGATCCACGCTCATCTGCTCAAGCTTGCGCGAATTGGTTAGCTGGGTGTACCGCTTGCAGATCTCGGTGACTTCGCCCGCAAATTCCTCCCCGAATTCGCGCGAGGCCATCATGCCCACATAGGTCTGGAACACGTTTTCGTCGTTGTACTCTTCGGCGCGGTAGGCGTAGTCGACAAAGAACTCGATCTCGGGCATGTAGGGGATCGTATCCCCCGAATTGAGGATCCACGCGCGGTCGATGCCGTAGGCGAGCGCCTTGCTCATCTCCTCGTACACCATGGTGTTGGGCATGGAGTTTATCCACATGTAGCTCTCGTTGTCGGGACCCCAATAGGAATTGTGATAGTACACGCCGAGCCCGCCGCTCCGTGCGCGCTCCTCCTCGTTGGGAAGGTTGCGGATGAACCCGTGGTTGTCGTCCGCCCACATGATGGTGACGTCCTCGGGAACCTCCAGCCCGTCGTTGTAGAGGGTCTGCACTTCCTTGTAGGGGATAAACATCATGAAGACGTCCTCGAGCGTAGGGTTTTCGAGCACATCGCGCAGAATGTCGCGCTGGTCCGCGATGATTTGCTCCATCAGCATATTTTTATCGCCGTACCAAGGCGCATTGTTGATGTTGCGCGCGGTGAATGGCTCGTCGTGGGCGCCACGCATGCCGAGCGTCCACTGCACCTCATAGTCCTTGTTCTCCTCCACAGACTGCCGCCAATATTCGCGGATGGCCTCGGGGTTCACGGTGTAGTCGTATTCGATGTCCCCCGCCTCGGGGTGCAGGCTGCGGTACTCCGTCTTGAAGGCATCCCACTCGTTGAGGTTGTTGCGCAGCAGCATGTCGCAGTGGGACGTCCCGATGACGATGCCGTAATAGTCGGCGTTGACGGGGTTTTCGGGGTAGTCCGAGAAGGCGTCCGAGCAGGCGTGCATCCCGGGCCAGAGATAGTTCGCATGGATGCGGAGGAGCATCTCGAAGAGCTTCTCGTACAGGTTGGGGCCGAGGTGCTTGCCCTCGTCGAGGACGCGCGCCCACTGCTCGAGGCACTCCTCATCGTTGATGAAGATGCCGCGGTACTTGACGGCAGGCTCCCTGCCTACGGCGGAATAGTCCTTTGCGAATGTCAAATCCTCCCGCGTCTCGGGCACGCTGTCCGCAAAATACGCCCACGGCGTCATGCCGATCTCTTCGCTTATCTTATAGATGCCGTAAATGGAGCCCCGCTTGTCGGAGCCCGCCACGACGAGCGCGGTCTTCACGCTCCCGTCCCCGAAGGGGTCGTGCACCGTCTTTACGAGGTAGCTCTCCCACTTGCCCTCGATCTCGGAGACGTCGAGCTTGCCCGCCTTTACGATGCGGTCGATGTTCTTGCTCTTGCCGAGGGTCCCTGCGATCACCGCATAGTCCGCCCGCTCGAGCGCCTTCGTGACGGCGGGCTTCACGCCCGTGATGCGTTCGACGTCCGACTGCAGGTCGTAGGCGGCACGCACGACCCCGGGATAGTCCCCGTCCGTGGCGCCGGGGGCGTTCGTCCCCTCCACGCAGATGACCGCCGCGCGGTCCCCTTCCACGAGGCGGAAGTCTTTCCCCTCCGCCTTGCCGCAGCCTGCAAAGAGGGCGGCGGGCAGCATCGCACAACAGGCGGCAGCCGCCGCCAGCGCATATTTCCACAATCTCATGCGTCATACCTCCCCGCGGCAACCGCGGCGCTCTCTTCGCGCACGAAGCGCAAGGAGTCGTAATACATCTCTCCGCCCGTCTTATCCGAGCCGATGAGCAGCACGGAGGTGTCGTCCGAGGCGCGGCGCATCACGCCGTTTTCGAGGACGGTCTCCCCGTTCAGCTCCACGGTCATCGTGTAGCTGTCGAAGTCATAGAGGACGGAAATTTCCAGCCATTCGCCGCTCTGCACGGAGACGAGCGTCTGCCAGCCGCTGCCGTTGTGGTATTTGAGGGCGCCGTTCTCGATGGCGACCGAGCTCGTGCACTTTGCCGCGTCGAAGGAGGCCGTCCCCCTGCGGTACAGGAAGAGGATGTTCATGAACGTCCCGCCTGCGGAGTCGTTCTTCACGCGCACATCGGCACGCACCTTGCCCGAGAGCGCCTCACCGAAGTCATACCGCGCGCTCGTGAGCACGGGCGAGGACGTCCCCGTCTGCATGTGGAGCATCCCCTCCTTGACTTCCGAAACGCCGTTGTTGCTCTCGAGCTCCATGCCCGCGGGAAGCTCCGAAAAATCGGTATTTAAGAGCTCATTGGGGTCGCTCCGCACGAGGACGGTAAACACTTTTTCATCGGCGCCGTGCTCGTTCTCCGCGCGGACGCGGAACCTGTACGCCCCCGCCGCAGCAGGCGGCGTGACAGTGTGAAGATCTTCCCCCACCGTTCCGCCGTCGAGCGGCGTCACCGTGACTGTGGGGCGGGGACTGCCCGTCACGCGGTATCCGAGTTTTGCCGTCCCGCCCACTGCGGCGGAGACCGTCGTGCCGTCCGCTGCGATCGCGGGCGCAGACGCATCGCCCGTGAGAGAGATGCGGATATAGTCATAGGTGAGCTCCGCGCCCGACTTGTCCGTGCCGAACTTCAGGAGCTTGATGCGGTCCTCCACCCCATCCCCGCGCTTGCGGAAGGTCTGATCCGCGTACTGTTTGCCGTTGATGTAGAGTTGGTACTTCCCCGCGCCGATCTCGAGAACCATGCGCACTTCGTAGTAGGTGTTCAGCGAATAGCCGAGAATGGAGCCGCTCCAGCCGCTCCCGTCATGGTTGGTGAACCCGCCGTTGTTCATACCGAGGCAGGCGATGACGTCGCCGTTGTCGTAGCCCGCCTCCCCGCGGTAGAAGAAGAGGATATTGGAGAAGGCGCGGTCGGAGACCTTCACGCGCGCTTCCGCGACGACGGTTCCCGAGAGCGTCCCGTCAAAGAGATAGGAGGCGAACGCGCTCCCGCCACCCTGCGTCCCGAGGGTCATCTCCCCGTTTTGCACGGAGAGGTACCCGCCGCCCGCGCGGGAAATGCGGAGATAGTTGGGCACGCCGTCCCGCCCGTCGAAGTCCTCATAGTAGAGGTACCCCTCCTTGTTCTGCTCGTCGGATACGGAGGTTTGCCCCTGCTCCGTCACCGTTATCTGGCAGTAATCGCTCGAACCGCCGCACGTGACGGAGACGGCGGCGCTTCCCACCGAGACGGCCGTCACCATCCCGTCCTGCGTGACGAGAGCTACGCGCTCGTCGTCGCTCTTCCACACGGCAGTGCCGCCCTGCGGGAGCTCGGCCGTAAGTTTTTCGGTCTCCCCGGGGCGCAGCACCACGGAGGAAGTGCCGAGCTTCACGCGCACCTCCGCGGAGCCGCACGCAGCGCACACCGCAAGCAGCGCGGCGAGCATCGCAAGCAGCAGTCCCTTCAGAATTTTCTTCATGGCTTCCTCCTGTCAGACGCCGTAAAATTTCAGATGTTCCACGGTGAATTTCGTCCCTGCCTTCCCCGTGCCGATCGCATGTTCGAAGGTGTCGGGCGCGCCCGCGTTCTTGTGGCGGAAATCGTATTCGCCGAGAAAGATATTCTGCCCGAGCGCCCGTGTCTGCCCGTCCGCGAGATAGCTGTCGCCCGAGAGGTAGACCTTCGTCTTCTGCGCCGTAAAATCGTTGACGGCACGCAGCGTATAGCGCGCCCCCTCGGCGAGAGCAAGGTACGCATCCTCATAGCGGAAGGTCATCCACTTATCGTTGAGATTGTAGCGCAGATACCCCCCTTCCACGGCGAGCGTGACGACATACCCCGCCGTCCCGCCGATTGCGGAATTGCGCAGGAACAGCACGTTCGCGAAGGTATTCGACATCGAGGCGAGATTGCGGAAGGTGACTTCCGTCGCGATGACCCCCTCGAGGGGCGCGGAGAAGGTCTTGCTCACCGTCACCGTGCCAGAAGTCGGCGTCTGCAGCGTCACTTCGCCCTCACGGGAGAAGTCCGCCGAGCCGCCGCCGGAAGTTGCGACCTTCATTCCTGCGGGACACGCCGTCCCCTCGTAGTCTGTCTCGAAGGTGGCATAGTCGGGAAGCGCGGGACCTGCGGCCTCCTCCGCCGTCGCCGTCCGCACCCGCAGATACGAATAGCTGAAGTCCGCCCACGCCGTCTGCGAGCCGATGCGGAGATAGCGGATGGGCGCACGGCTGCGGAACGGGAGATTCCCCTGCGACTTTCCGTCCACCGTGAGAGAATAGCTCCCATTCTCCGTATCGAGCACCATCTTCACGTCGTACCAGACGCCCGTCTCATAGCCGACGGACGTCGCGGTCCAGCCCTTCCCTGCATTGTTTTTGAAGAAATAGTTCTCCATTGTGAGGTTGGTGACGACCTTGCTTGTATCGTAAAAGTCGTCCGTCTCGCAGAAAAAGAACAGCAAATTCGCAAAGGCACGGCTGTCCGCGCGAACCCGCGTCTCCACCGTCACCTTCCCCGCGAGGGGCTCCGCGAAGGGATACGTCAGAAAGACATGGTCTCCGCTCCCGCCGTTGATCACGGTAAAGCGCAACGCTCCGTCCTCGAGCTCCGCCCGCGAGACCCCCTTCTCCGTCAGCATGAACGCCTCGGGAAGCGTCTCGGCCTTCGAAAAGTCCTCATACAGAAAGACCGTCTCCTGCGGCGTAGAC
Source organism: uncultured Clostridia bacterium (assembly GCA_947629875.1). Lineage (GTDB taxonomy): Bacteria > Bacillota > Clostridia > Christensenellales > Borkfalkiaceae > Gallimonas. Next base: position 5,453 of record CANRFK010000005.1, on the reverse strand, counting down.
ACCTCCGCGCTCACCGCAGCGGGCTCCGTTCTATCCCTTGCGGCGACGCATGCGGCAGAGGGAAACAGCATCCCCGCCGCACAGAGGAGCGCAACAAAGTTTCCTCTCATGCCTTTCCTCCTTTTTCCGCGATCGCCTCGACGATCAGGCGGGCGAAGATCTGATATGCCTCGGCGTTGGGGTGAAGCCCGTCGCCGATGAAGCCGCCGCCCGGAAGGGTCGCACTGCTTCCGTCGAGCGCGGACGGGAAGTCGATATACGTCACATAGTCCGTCCTCGCGGCATACGTTTTCACGATTTCGTTGGATGCCTCGTATTCCGCCCATTTTCCGTCCGACGAGTGTAGTTTGTTGTGACAGATGCCCACATAGAAGAGCTGCGCCTCGGGGAGCTCTTCATGCACGGCCTCGAGGAGCGCCACGAGGGATTCCCCGCACGCCTGCCCCGTCTTGCCGCGGTTGATATCGTTCACGCCGAGGTGAATCGCGATGTTCTCGGGATGATAGAGCGAGAACTCCCGCACCCGCCCCGTCCAGTCCGCAACTTGCGAGCCGTTCACGCCGATGGTCTTTCCGCCGACGGCGGCCATCTGCGCCTCGAACTGCTGCCAATAGGTCTTGTTCGTATAGGAATCGCCGAAGACGAGCGTCCTGCACCCGAGTTTCTCCGCCTCTGTATGCTCGGCATAGAGAAGGAGCCCCTCACTGCCCGTAAAGGCAACTTTGCCCGCGGAGGAAACGGTGAACGTCCCCGCGTCGAGCCAGCCCGCATATCCCGGCGGAACCTCCGCAGAGAGCGTAGCCGCTCCCGCGCCGACTGTCACCTTACCCGCGGGAAGAGAACGCCCGCCGACAAAGAGGCGGTAGGTTCCCGTCTTGCGGAAGTCCCCGCTCTCCCCTGCGGAAAGAAGCACCCTTCCTCCCTTCTCCTCATAGTCGCCGAGGCGGAGGTCGGTCATGCCCACGCCGCTCCCGCTGCCGTCCCGCGAGAGGACGAGGCGGTGCATGGTGGCGCCGCTCTCCCGTGCATAGAGGGAAACGGTATGGACGCCCGCCGTGGGGACATGCACCTTCCATGCGGGGTTTTCGAGCCAGCGCAAACTTCCCACACCGCCGCTCGGCTGCGTGATCTCCACGGGTGCCCCGCCGTCGATGCCGACCATGGCCGAGTCCGACTCCGCGTCGGTAAAGCTCGCATAGAGGAAGACATAGTAGTCGCCGGGAGTGAAGAATTCCACGCGATAGTCGAGATGCGGTGCCCCCACGCGCGCGGACGGGGTCCAAATCGTCTTATCCATGGGGTAAATCTGAACCCCGCGCCCGTTGGAACCGTGCTGCCACGTGTAGTCGACCTTTTCGCTGTTCACCATGGCATAGCCGTTGCAGACTGTCCTATCCTCTCCCCCCTCAAAAGCCGTGAGGAGATCGATGGAGACCGTCCCGTTCACTTCCACATCCCGCCCGTGGAGCTGCGGTGCCTCGCGGCCGCTGTTGGGGAGGGGCGAGCCGTTCACGAGGGGCTCGCCGGCGTTCCGCGTCAGCACGATCTGGTGGAGAACGATGCCGTCCTCCCGCGCACAGACCGTCACGGTGTGTTCGCCCGCTTCAAGGTCGAACGCCCACGAACCGTTGCGGTACCAGAGACCCTTCCCGTAGCTGTCCGTCGCACAGGCGATGAGAGGGCCGCCGTCCACGCAGGCGAGCACGGAATTCGCGCCCGTATTCGGGTGGCTCGCATATATGCAGAGATAGTACTTCCCGTCCGCCTGCGTGCGGAAGGTGAAGTTGAGCTGCGGGGCGCGCTCAAAGCCCGTCCCGATGTTCCATTCGCTGCCCGCATCCGGAAGACACGCCGCCCCGGGGTAAGTTCCGGGCACCTCCTTCCATTCATAGAGGATGTTTTCCCAGAAGCGCGGCGTCGCGCTCGCATAGACGGAATTTTCAAAGGCCGCGGCAGCGGGGATCGCAACTCTCCCCTCTTCCTCCTTATAGGCTCCGCCGGGCTCGAAGCCCTTTACCGTATAGGGCGTGCACGAGACCTGCCCGTGCAGAACGTAGTTGCCCGCGTTTTCGCCCGCGTCGGCGCCCAAGAGGTCGTACCCCTCCTGCTTGAAATGCCGCTCGTCTTTCATGAAGCCGAACCGCGACAGATCGGCAAGGCGGGTGCTCACGACCGTCGCGTCTGCCCGCTCCTCGCAAAAGGCGATTTGGGCGGCGCGGATACGCGCATAATTCTCGCGGTGCGTCTCGTCCGAGCCCGCAAAACCGCCGATCGGAATAACAAAGCAATGCCCGACATCCGCATCCTCTTCGAAGGCGGTAAAAATCTTGCCGAGCGTCTTCAGATAACGGTCATCCGGAACGCCGTTCTCCGCATCCGTCTCCCCTTGAAGCCACACGAGATAGACGCCGCCCACCGTTTTCCCCTCCGAAGCGAGAAAGTCCTGCGCTGTCTTCAAGCGGGAGACGGCGTCCGCGTAGGCGGGTCTGCCCGTGTCCCAAAAGTTGATGCCCGTTCCGCCCTTCGAACAGGAGACCGCAACAAGGGGCGTCTTCGTCGTCTCGTAGTAGCTCTCCGCAAATGCGGAAACGAGTGAACCCGTCTTTGTGGTTTCGCTTACGCCGCTTTCACTGTTGTTTTCATCCTTGCCGAAGGGCTCGGTAAGGGGATAGAGTGCGGTCGGATCGGAGACTGCACGGAACTCATACGCGTGTCCCTGCGGCACGGAGACCGCTTCGCTCGCGTTGCCGCGGCCGGACATGTTGGACTGCCCGATAAAGAGCATGAGGTCGCAGTCCGCAGTTTGCACGGGCTTCTCGGGCTCCGCGGGCGGCGGCTCGGTCTTGCCCTTTCCGCATGCCGAGAGAATTGCGCCCGCAAGCGTCGCTGCAAAGAGAAGCGGAAGGGCCCGCTTCCACAAATTTCTCTTCATTCCGCCTCCTGTCGTTCCGATGGGATATTTTCATACCGTCTATAGGATAGCATATCGAAAATTGCAAATCAATTGCTTATTTAAGCGGAGTAGATTGTAAATTTGCGCAATTTTTTGTTCAATTATACTTGGTGTGTGACTTGAAGCGGAGCGCCATGAGAAAGGAGAACTCAACCGTCGCAAAAACGCCCGTACTCGCCGCGGCAAGCGACCCCGCGAACGCTTGAAACAAGCCCTTCTGTGCCCTCATCGCGCCGTTTGCGAGCAGATACCCGAAGCCCGAATGGGCACCGTCGTCCCCGCTCCCGCGAATTTTACGAGGAGCGATAGAGCCCGAGCGCCGTGAGCACAATGCCCGCGAGCATGAACATGACGGGCATCTTTCCCGCCGCGAGGTCGGTGAAATGGATGATGGGTTGGGCGACGGCGCGGATTCCACCGCCCACCGTAAACGCCTTCAAGAACATGGGTAAAATTTCCACATATTCCATATATGTATCCTCTTGCCACGACGGGGGTGCCGCACAATAATGTCATGTTGAGCGCAGTCGCCCCGCGCGCATGATTTATCTACCAGGCGCGGCACGCCCCGCCCGCATTGTAGTTGCCGTCGAAGGGCGGCACGGGCTCACAGGCGAAGTAGCCGCAAGGCGAAGCAAACATCGCTTTATTATAATGCGGCGATACTTCGACACGCCGCAATGGCGCGGCGGCTCAATATGACATTATTATAGTGCATGGCGCGGTAAACCATCATTGTACATCAACCGGCCAAGGCGTACGATCACGTCTCCTCGACCAAAAAAGCAGGGTTTTTCCATCAAAAACCTCGCTTTTTTGGATAAGTTTACCCCAAATTCTGCCCCGCACCGTTTTACACGCGACCTATTGGCGAAGGGCTCCCAAAAAAGATTTCGCAGAAAGAATTTTTAGGAAGAGGAGGCCGGACGGAGCGATCTTTCCCTTTGCACCGTGCACATACAAGGGAGCCCCCCTTTTATCCCCCTCCCGAGGAGGGGGCAAGTAAGGAAGGCTCCGGGGAGGGGCAAGATACTCTCGCCCCTGCCCGCACAGATGTGCGGGCAGGGGCTCGGTATGAGGGGAAAGCGCCGACGCGGGGACGGTATGAGGGGGCGTACTTCGTACTTCGGGATTCTTCGCTACACTACTGCGCGGCTACGGCTTGTGCCGCCCTTGGCCGAAAATAGTGCGGGCGGGGCAGAATGATGCGGGGGATAGAGCAGAAAGATACACTCGCCCGCTGTGCGGGCTCGGTATGAGGCGGGGAAAATTGGGGGCGGGGTTGGCGATTTTCAAAAAAATTCACAGAATTTTGACAAAAAGACTTGAAAATTCGCGCTTTAAGTGTTATTATATGGCAACACATTATAATATAGAACATATTCATGGGAATTGTAATAAATCATGCTCGATAAATTTTATGCCCAGATCGGCCAGACTTCCGCCGTCATCATCTGCATCGCCATTATGCTGCTTGCGGGGTTTTTGGGCACGCGGCTCACAAAACTTTTAAGGCTGCCAAATGTGACGGCCTACATCGTTGTGGGCATTTTATTGGGGCGCTTTTGCCTCAATCTCGTACCCGAGAACGTGGTGAAGGGCATGGATTTCATCTCGGATATCGCGCTTGCCTTCATCGCGTTCAGCGTGGGCGAGCATATCCGTTTCAGCAAACTGCGCAAAAACGGCGGGAAGATGGTCGCCATCACTCTCTTTGAGGCACTCATCGCCTCCGTGCTCGTGTTCGTTCTCATGTACTTTATCCTCAGGCTCGGGCTCCCCTTCTCCATCATTTTGGCGGCGCTCGCCTCGGCGACTGCCCCCGCCTCCACCATGATGACCATCCGCCAGACGGGCGCGAAGGGCGACTTTGTGGATACCCTCGTCTCCATCGTCGCCCTCGACGACGTGGTGAGCCTCCTTGCATACAGCGTGGCCGTCTCCATTGCCCTCGCCTCCCTCGGGACGGGGTTCTCCGCCGCCGACGTCCTTCTGCCCATCGCATGGAATATCATGATGATCGCGATCGGCGCGGCGAGCGGGTTCCTTCTGAAATTCCTCATGATGCGGCGCTCCACCGACAACCGCCTCATCGTATCCGTCGCCCTGCTCTTTGCCCTCTGCGGCATCGGCGCGGCGGTGGACGTCTCCCCCCTTCTCGCCTGCATGGTGATGGGCACGGTGTACATCAACATTACGGGCGACGACAAGCTCTTCAAGCAGCTCAACTATTTTTCGCCCCCCATCCTGCTCCTCTTCTTCGTGAAGTCGGGCATCGGGTTCGACCTCTCCGCCCTCGCCTCCACGGGCAGCATCGCGATCGGCGTACCCCTCGTTGTGGTGGGCATCCTCTACTTCTTTGTGCGCTTCGGCGGGAAATATTTGGGGGCGTTTGTGGGGTGCGCCGCGACGAAAAAGGACAAAAAGGTGCGGAACTTCCTCGGCTTTGCCCTCGCCCCGCAGGCGGGGGTGGCAATCGGCCTTGCCGCGCCCGGCGCGC
>CANRFK010000004.1 GCA_947629875.1 uncultured Clostridia bacterium | reverse complement strand
CTAAGGTCGGCTACCCATCGTAGGTTTGGTGGGCCGTTACCCCGCCAACTGCCTAATGGGACGCGAGCTCATCCATAGCCGATAAAATCTTTGACCTCATGGAGATGCCTCCTCGTGGTCTTATGCGGTATTAGCAGTCGTTTCCAACTGTTATCCCCCTGCTATGGGCAGATTGCTCACGTGTTACTCACCCGTCCGCCACTAACATGAGGAGCAAGCCCCTCATGTCCGTTCGACTTGCATGTGTTAAGCACGCCGCCAGCGTTCATCCTGAGCCAGAATCAAACTCTTAAGTTCAATTGCTTAAAGCCGACGCGGGCTAAACCGCGCCGACGGCTCTAACGAAAATCGTTATCTTTGCTGACTTTGTTTTGAGTACTTTGATGCTCAAAAAAATTGACAGAAACTGCTTTTTGTGTTACAAAAAATCGTTTCTTCCTTATTCGATTTTTAATCTTCGTTTACCGAACAACAGCTCGGGCCGTCCTCTTCACAGAGGGAACTTAACCATTATATCATAGTTGCGGTTCCGTGTCAAGCAGTTTCGGCAATTTTTTTTATCATTGCCTGTTCCCCTCGGACAGCTTGTACATTTTATCACAGTGATTTAGGGTTGTCAACTGTTTTGACGCCCTTTTTTCGGAAATTTTTTCAGTTTTTTCAAGAAATTTTGTCGGATTTTCGCAGCCACAACATGTTGTGTTTTGTCGATATTTATGATACAATGGAGTAGAAAATATACTCGGTTTTTTGGGGGAAACGAATGAAAATTCTGCGGATCGTAAGCTGTGTTCTCTCTTGCCTGTGCCTTGCCGCGCTCGTACCCGTCGCAATTTTTTTTGAATGGTGGTGCATTCTGTGCCTTGTGGGCGCGGTCTTCTTCGGCGGGCTGATGTTTCTCTTTATCCGCCTCGCGGAGCCCAAGCGCGCGCCGCGTACCGACTTTATGAAGAGCGACGAGGAGAACGCAAAGATTTTGCAGGAGAGAGAGCAGCACAAGGACGAATGAAATACGCGCGCCGCGGTGAAACCGCGGCGCGATTTTGTTTTATGAGGGAGTACACCTATATATAATAGGAAAGAGGAAAAGATTCACTCGCCCCGCGCCCGTCGCGTTTGCGCGGCGGGCGCGGGGCTCGGAATGAGGGGTAGTAGCCCCACCCCCTATCGCCCGCACGTATTATGCGGTCAAAGGGTGACACAAGCCCGCAGGGCGCAGTACCCCCCCATTGCGGAGAAAGGCTCCACAAATCATAGGTCGCCTTTCCCGAAGACCCCACCCCCCTACCCCCCTCCCGTGGAGGGGGCAAGTAAGGAAGGCTCCCGAGAGGGGGCGGGGGATAAAATAAGGTGAGATTTCTCGACTACGCTCGAAATGACATATTTATAGCGCTAGGGGGCGGACTGCGTTGGTCGGGATTCTTCCGTCGCTACGCTCCGTCAGAATAACGCGAAAACCCTGCGCGGGACGGAACGACACGGCACCACCGGAAGAGTGCCGCCCGCGGCTCTGCCGCGGGCGGCACGATTGTTTTTCTTAAATCCAATCGGTGCTGTATATGTGGGTGGCGCTATTATGATAGTCTCAAATTCGATCGGCACCGTTCATGCAGGCGGCGTTGGTGCATCCTCAAATCCGATTGGCGCCGTTCATCCGGGCGGCGCTATTCATATCCTTAAATCATTGGTACTGCTCATGCGGGCGGCGTCGCCGTCTTCTTATATCCGGTTGGTGCTGTTCATCTGGAGCGCCATGCCGCTCCGCACGCCCATCGCCGTCACCGTGAGCCCCGCCATGCCTGCGGCATCGTGCCATGCGGGCATCACCACCCCGCGGTACGTTTCGCCGTCGAGCTCGACATCGATGTACCGCGCGCCGTACATGCGCCATTTGCCCGTGTACGCGCCGTCCACCGTTCCGTCCGTGTGCAGGCGGATGCGCTTTGCCTCCACCGTGCCCACCCCCTGCGTGAACACGACGGCCTCGAAATTGCCCGCCGTGATGCCGAGAAGGTCGTCCGCCGAGACATCTTGGATCTCCTCGCCTGCGTAGCGGTTGGCGTTCATCACCGGCCAACCGTCCGCGTTGAAATCGTACTGTCCCAAATACAGATAGTGGAAGTTGTTGGAGCGCGTGAGACCCTTCTCCGCAAAATAATTGGTGCGGCAGTGGTAGGAGATGAGGTTGACGCCGCGCGACGTCGTGAACATGTCGTTGTGCCCGGGGCAGAAGAAATCGACGGGGTCGTCCTCCCAGCGGAAGGAGCCGAGCATCTTGTTGCCCGTGCCGATATCGGTGGAACAGATGAGGGTATTGCCGTTGACGTCCACGTAGGGCCCCTCGGGGCGCTCGCTCCTGCCGCAGCGCATGTTGTACGCCGACGACAGGGAGCCGTACGAGCACATCAGATAGTAGTAGTTTTTGCGTGTCCAGCCGTTCTTCCCGAGCACCTTGACGCCCTCGTGGTAGTGCACGACGCCGCCCTCGAGAGAGCCGCTCGCAAGGCGGGTGCCGTAGTACTCCGCAAACGTGCGCTTGCCCGCGGCGAAGTCGGCGTAGCCCATCTCATCCTTGCGCCTGCCCGTGGCGGGGTCGAGCTCGATGAGGTAGATGCCGAGCCCGTAGGAGCCGTAGACGAGGAACATTCTGCCCTCGGCAAAGAACACCTGCGGATCGATGGCGTTGGGCGTGCGCCAACCGGCAGGCGACCGGACGAGGAGCCCCTCGGAGATAAACCCGCCGTCGGGACGGTCGGACTTCGCGAGACCGATACACGACTTGGAGCCGCCGAAATAGCCCGTCAGGCAGTAGTAGAGCCAAAACTTTCCGTCCGTGCCCCTCACGCAGTGGGGCGCCCAGAAGGACATGTTGCCATCCGTGCGCGTGCAGACGCCGTAGCCCACTTCGCTCATCGGCGTGACGCACCAATCGTACGCCGCCTGCAAGTTGCCGTGCTCGGCATTCCCCTTGCGCGCCCTGTACAGAGCCGCCGCCCCCTCCAAATTGAACGCCGTGCCGTGGTACTCCCAGTGGAGCAGATCGTCGCTCACGCGGATCTGATAGCCGCCCGGCGCGCCGAACGTATCCGTGGAAAAGGCATAAAAGCGGCCTTCCCACTCGAGGAGCGAGGGATCGTGCGCGCAGCCCTCCTGCCAACCGGAATAGTCAGGCGAACGCATTTGCAGACGGTTAAAATGCGGATTTTTGGGATATTTCAATGCCATAATCCCCCCCTTTTTCGAAAAGCAAGCCCTTTACGCGGCGCGCAAAGGGCTTGCTGCCTTTCTGCATTTATTTGCCGAGCGCCCAGAGGCTGTTGCCGCTTGCGTTGATCGCCGTGATGCCGAGTACGCCCTTGCGGCTCGACTTCGCCGAATAGATATCCCACACGGGAACGATGACGCCCTTATAGACCTCTTCGCCGAGGGCGATCTCCACGTAGAAGTCCTGCTTGACCGTCCACGTGCCGGCGGACTCTGTCCCCTTCTTGACGGTGCCGTCGGCGTCCAGCGTGTAATCCACGGAGGGAACTTGCGTCTCGGCGTTGTTTACGCTGTGGACGATGACCTCGTAATCGCCCGCCGCCTGCTCCTGTGTGACCTTGCCGAAGGACTCGCCGACATACGCAGAGGGAGCCATTACCGGCCACTTATCCTCATTGAAGTAGAGTTGGCTCACCATAATGTTGTGATTGCTCTTCGAGGAACGGCGCGTATGATAGACGACAAACCACTCGCCCGTCTTGGGATCTTGTACGACGGAGTTGTGCCCCATGGAGGAGTAACCGTTGGCACCGCTCTGACGCGCAAACTTGTAGTTGCCGGCAACCTTGTTGCCTTTTCCTTCCCCGGCAACATCTTTTCCCGTAGCATCCACATAGGGGCCGTCGGGATTTTCGCTGCGTGCGATACGCATATTGTACTTTGTGAAGAGGTCGTCTTCGCTCGTCATGAGATAGTAATATTCGGTGAGCGGGTTATAGAAGATGAACGGGCCTTCGACGCCTGCGGAATATCCGCCCAACCAAATGCGCTTACCCCAGTCGTTCAAACCATCTTCTTTGGGCAATCCCCATTTGGAACCGGAGTTGTAGAGTTCTTTGATATAAATGCCGCCGAAGAACGAACCGTAAACCATCCAAAGTCTGCCTTCTTTATCGTAGAAGAGCTCGGCGTCGATACAGTTGGGTTTATCGTTGCCGGAAGCCTCCGCCTCCGAGGAAATGCTCTCCAAGAGAATGGTCTCGTTGGTATACGGGCCGAGTACGTTGTCGGATTCCACGCGGCTGATGACCGACTTGCTGGTATACATTTGCTGCGTAAAAGCGAGATACATATAATACTTGCCGTTGTAATACTCCACGTCGGGCGCCCATGCGTCGTCTTGATTGCTTGCAAGCTTCATGGTCTCGGGCATAGCCGCTTTGGCGCCGCCTTCGCCGAAAAGTACTTCGTCCTCGCCATCCTTTGCCTCCTGCGTCCATTCGACGAGATCGGGAGAGGAAGCAACGGCATAGTGCGAACCGAACGCATAATAGGTCTTGCTCTTTTCATCATAAAACACGGAGGGATCGTGCACGCGGACATCATCGGTGAAAAATGCTGCATCGTCCGACGTGGGAAGTTGATACGCTTCGGTGGGGACAAGCGAGCCGACGGTATCGGGATCCTTGGGCGCCTCGTCCTTCTTTCCGCAAGCGGCAAGCGCGGCAACGGAAAACGCCATGACCGCCGCCAAACTCAAACAAAATACCTTTTTATGTTTCATAGAAACCCCCTTATAAAATGGCTGTTATCATTATAAATCATTTTGCACGAGATTTCAAGACTTCGCGGAAAATTTTTTGACCTTTGCGGGAAATTTGCTCTCTCACGAGGAGGGGCTACCCCCTCCCCTGCATCCCCCTCCCCGCGCGCAAAGCGCGCGGGGAGGGGGATATCTAAAATACCGCGTGGGGAAAAAGGAAGACCCCGAGGAAGGGGGATAAGATACACTCGGCTTCGCCTCGGTATGAGGATCCCCACCCCCTGCCCCCATTCGGAGAAAGGCTCCGCATATTGTATGGTCGGATTTTCGGAAAGCCCCACCCCCCTTCCCCCCTCCCGAGGAGGGGGCGGCGCGTTGGTTTCCGAGGGGGCAAGAAAAGTTTCCGAGGGCGGGAGAAAATGGGCGCAAAAAAACGCAGTCTCTCGGCTGCGTTTTTTTGTTTGGTTGCTATTTGGAGCCCGTGAGCATTTTGCTTTGCCGGGATTGCTCCTTGGAGCCCGTGAGCATTTTGCTTTGCCGGGATTGCTCCTTGGAACCCGTGAGCATTTTGCTTTGCCGAGGTTACTCCTTGGAGCCCGTGAGCATCAGGGAGCCGATGATGAGCTTCTGGAAGCACCCGAACAGAATGAGGACGGGCAAGATACACAGCACCGACGAAGCGATGATGGGGCCGAGGTCGTTCCCATATTCGCCGTTCATCACAGTCATTGCGTGCGGCAAGTTGATCCACTCGCTGTCTTGCGCAATGAAGATATACGAACCCATGTAGTTGTTCCAGCAACCCATGAAGGACAGTAGGCCCTGCGCCATGATGGCGGGCATTGCAAGGGGAAGAACGAAGCCGCAGAAGATACGGAAGTATCCCGCGCCGTCGATCTTCGCCGCCTCGATGATGGAGGTTGGCATGCCGAACAGGAACTGCCTGATGAAGAATGCCGTCATGATGGAGCCGAATAGCCCCGGTACGACCATGACCGACCAATTATCGACCATGTTGAGGTCGGTGTACATGGCGAACTGCGTCGACATGATGGCGGGGCCGGGAACCATGACCGCCGCGAGCAGGAAGAAGAACACGACATTCCTGCCGATCCACTGGATCTTCGCAAAGGAGAAGGCAGCGGAGGCGGAGGTGATGACGCCCACGACAACGGGCACGATGGAGTAGATGAGGTTGTTGAGGACGGCGCGCCAATAGGTCATATTGGGCGCAAACGTCTCGTTGTGGGTACCGCTCATGCCGTTCTTGAACGTCTCAATATAGTTGTAGAACGGAGAAACATCCCCCCTGCCGAACGTACTGACGCTGGGCCACCAGATGAGTTCGTTGATGGCGGACTGCCCTGCGCCTGTTTTTGTGTAGGCAAAGGAGCCTGCGAGCATCCACCAGAAGGGATACACCATGAGGAAGGTGCCGAAGAGAAGCACGATGTATGTGACGATATCGCCGACGAGCTTGGCGCGCTTCTTGCTGGCGCGGTGCGTCTTGGACGAGATGCCGAAGAACGCCAAAATCGCGCCGACCGCATGGCGGAAGGAAGAATACTGTTTCGTTTGCGCTGCAACGGGTGCGGGTGCGACCGCCTCTTCCGTTTCGGGCGTTGTGATCATTTCGTTATCCATATTCTTCCTCCTTAATCCTTCTTCCTCGAATCAAGCCAGAACTGGAAGAGCGTCATGACAAAGATGATGATGGCGAGGAACATACCGTACGCAGCACCTGCGGAGGGAATAATGGGTCCGCCCTGTTTCTGCGGGGTAAGACCGTACTTCCAGATGAGGGAGACGTACCCCGAGGTGTTGGAGATCGACCCAAGCCCGCTCACTTCATCGAACAATAGCACGGGCTCCGCGTAGATCTGCATGCCGCCGATGACGGAGGTGACGATGTTGTAGAAGATAACGGGATAGAGATCGGGCATTGTGACCTTCCAGAAAATCTTCCAGCCGCTCGCGCCGTCGATCTGCGCGGCCTCCTTGGTTGCCGCATTGACGCCGGACAGGCCTGCGACATACAAGATGATGGTGCCGCCGAGCCCCTTCCACACGGACATGATGACAATGACTGCCTTTTGAATAATGCCTTGGCACCAATAGTTTGTATCCATAAACGCACTATGGATATTTGTCCCCGCGACCTTGTTCCACGTCAGCTCTCCGTATAGCCAGTTCAAATCCGAGCCGAACAGGGAATTTATTACGCCGTGTTCGTTGAACAGGATCTTGAATGTGTAGACGATGGAGATACTGCTCGCAACGCAGGGGATGTAGTACAGAACGCGGAACACGCTGCCGCCCTTGATATCGCGGGACATGCAGACCGCGAAGAACATGGAAAGAAACATCCCGATGGGAATGCCGATCATGTAGAACACGGTGTTGAACATGTGCGCGCCCATGACGTTCATCTTAAACGCTTCGCCTGCCGCATTCTGTCCGCCCAAAGAGCCGAATGACGTGAAGATGGTCTTATACCAGTGGAACGCATCGGTATACAAGGCGACGCTACCGTCAGGCAAATCTTTATAGCCCTGATAAATGTGGCTTGAATATTTCCCTAAATATTCCATGAGCGTTTCGCTTCCCGGACCACCAATCGAATAACCGGTAAAGGAAAGCATGATCGCCATTATGAGAGCGGAATATACAAACCATACTGTTCCCACGATGAGCGGAATACAGAAGACCCAACCCCAGATGTTATCCTGCAATTTCGCGCGGTTGATGTGTTTGCGCTTCTTCTGGGGAGGGACAGCTTCTTCCGCCGTCTCGACCGTGGCGGCAAAATCTTCAACAAACACGGATTCTTCCGCAACGGCCGCTTGGTTCTCTTCCATTTGATTTCCTCCTTGTTTTTATTTTTCAAAGAGGCTCTCGCATATCCCGTTTCCGGGATATGCGAACCGCCCGAACTTTTAAGCCAAGATGCCCGCCTGAATAAGACCGCTCTTCTCCTGATCGAACGCATCGTCGAGGAGTTCCTGCGCCTCCTTCGCCTGCGTCATGCACCATACGAACGGCGTAAGGAACTGCTTGCCGCTGTAGCCGTCCTGCGTGTTGCGCTTCAAGTACGTTTCTTGATCAAGGGTGAAGCTGCTATTGCCGTTCTTAATATCACGGGCACGGTAGTAGCAGAGATTGTTATCCGTCTTGGCGCGCGCATCGTGAGAATCGAGCCAATCATCGTTGTAGGTGTACATCGAGGAATCGCGGACGGCGTTGAGGCCGTACTGCATTCTGATGAGGAGATCAAAATCGCTCTTACGGAAGGCGACCATGCGCAAGACCTTCATCGCAAAGCTATAACGGGACTTCGCCGTCGTATCGGCACGGGCGAACTCGGAATCATTGAGATGGGTATTCGCAAAGTCGGTATCGTAATTCACGGGCTGACCGTTTACATTTTCACCCGCAAGGAACTCGGCAACCGTTCTGCCGTCGTTCTTGGCAGCCGCATCGCCCATCTTCTTCGCAATTGCATAGTACGCATCCCAAAGAGCGGTTCCGGCGGTGGGATTTTCGGATGTATTCTTAACGGTAGCGCTGCCTTCGGGGGTGATCATATCCTTGAAGGCGCCGTCGGCATGATCTTCTTCCTGATAGTTGAGAAGATCTTCGCACTGGGAACGGAAGTTGGGAAGCTGCGCACCGCCGTAGGTGAGGGAGATCTGCGGCTTCTCGGAGATGGTGAGCGCGGCGCAGAGGGAGGCGGCCGCCTTGGTTTTTTCGGTGGGCTTGCCATCTTGCAAAGACATGCTCGTGACGGCATAGCCGACGGAGTCCATACGGGCGCCCCACTTATCCTGGCGGCAGACCTGGTTGGCGATGATATCTTTCTGTTCGTAAACTTTGGTAGGCGTGGGTCTGGTGCTTTGGATCTCTCCATCCTTGCCGTCCATATCGTTGTCCGTATTGGAATAGAGCGTCATGTTGTAGTTGGCATCCTTGATGTACGAATAGAGCGCGTACCTCTCGGCGACGGGAGCGGGCATCTGCCCGAGATCGACGTTTTCCTTATCCTCCTCGTTGCGGACGGCGGAATCCCACGTGCCCGCGCCGTAGAAGATGGAGCGGCCCTCACGGAAGTACAACCAGCCGGAGCCTTCCGTCTGCGAAGCGGCGGTATCGTTGGGGTTGCCGTTCCAGTCGGAGCCGATGGCGAGGAAGGCAGCGTAGGTCTCGATGAACCGCTGGCTGTTGAGACCGTACTGCACTTCGACATCCTCATACTCGCCGCTCAAACGGAGCTTCTTCACCGTATCAAAGGCGGTGCCTGCATATTCCGCCCACTTTGTCTTATCGGTGACGTTGATCTTCGCGGAGTCGAGAATGCTGGTTCCGCTGATCTCTCTATTGTCGGTGCAAAGTTTGTTGGTACTATCGATGAGGTTGGCATCGTTGGAGTAGAGCCAAGGGAGCACATAGAGCTGGAAGCCGTCCTGCTCGCCGCCCTCGTACTGCTCGCCGCCGTACACCGTACGGAAGTTGCCCTCCGAATCGAGAACCCCGCCTTGGCCGGGTTTGCTTGCAGTCGTAGCCGTGGGATCTTGATTGTTATCCCACGCGAAGGTGTTGAGGTAGTAGGTGAGCGACCAAAGAAGCGCGCCGTACTCGGCATAGGTATACGTGATGTGTCCCATTGATGTATCGTAGGGCGCATTCGGATCCTTCTGAACGCTTTCGGGCATCTCAAACGTCTCATCGGGGAAGCCGGGGATGGTGACGGTGTAGCCCCTGCCTTTCGTCGCCCAGTCCACAAGGTTTGCGATGGGATCGCCCGCGGTGCGCGCGGTATTGTAATCCTTCCACATATAGAAGTTGAACGGCTTGATGTTGACGGGGATGCCGGGGTTGATGATGCGTGCCGGATCGCCTGCTTTGAACGTGATCTTTTCGTTGTTATTATAGGGGTTGGTGTACTCACCGTCCACAGCATAGGTAATGACATAATTCGAGCCGCCCGAAGCCGCCCCGGTGGA
Source organism: uncultured Clostridia bacterium (assembly GCA_947629875.1). Classification (GTDB taxonomy): domain Bacteria; phylum Bacillota; class Clostridia; order Christensenellales; family Borkfalkiaceae; genus Gallimonas. The sequence goes on along the minus strand of CANRFK010000004.1, from coordinate 19,156 downwards.
AGCATCGTATTTCAGATTTTTTTTGTCTCCGGTTTCCGTCTGCGTACCGGTACTGTTGGAACTCGTGTTGCCTTTACCTGCCCAAACGGAACGCTCGGCATTGACCAAGGTCGTCGTGTAAGCCTTCTTCATCGCGTCGGTGAAATACACGCGGTTGTAACCCATGGAGAAGTTGGAATAGTCCTTGGGAAGCCCGTAGAGGCCGACCTTCTCGTTGTTATCCGTGTAGAAGCCTTTTCCCTCTGCGCCATCCGCTTTATAAGAGATGTTCTGACCCATTGTGTAGGTGTCGCCCGAGAAGGCGTTCTTTTTGGTATCAAGCCCGTAATAGGAGACCGCATTGGGCCACACGTCTTGAATGTTCTCGACGAGCTCATCGTCATCCACAATAAATTGTGTAAGATCGACCACGCGGCCGGAAAGCGCGAAAAGCTTCACGTTGCTGGGTGCAAGATACATGACTTCGCCAATGGTTCCCTTGGCAAAGTTATCGGACAACTTATTGAAATAAACCGCCTTGTCCGTTTGGTTGGAGATCTTTACGGTGTACTCCGTGCCGTTCTTCTCGTTGTACTCCGCTGCCCATTCATCGGCGATTTTCTGGTTCGTCGCCTTGTCGGCGGTGGACGAGAACATGCTGACAGTGATCTCGTTTGCATTTCTGCCGCCGCCGCAGCCGGCCGCCGCCATGGCGATGCCGCCTACGAGGACTGCGGAAAGACCGACGAGCACAGCGCTTTTGAGTGCTTTGCGTTTCTTCATTCCTCTTACCTCTTTTATAAAGAATTTCGTACACGGACGGGGGGAGCTTTTGGCACAAATTGGGGGAAAATGTACGCAAAAAGGCAACTCACCGCCGGAATTCCTCCGAGGGAAAGTTGCCAAATAAAAAGAGGCACGTCCACAAACCATCTACGCCGCCGATTTCCCGGCAAAAGCGTAAATAATTACAGGACGCACCTCTTTTTCATGACTTTTCCCCCATCGTCATTACATGTACTGCCATTATTCTAACACACGGAACATGCTTTGTCAATGGGATTGGGAAAATTTTTTTGTGAAAATCTTACTTTTTTTTCGCGTTTTTTGGGCATTTTCACCAAAAAAGCGACGGCTTTTCCGACGAAATCGCCCTATAAATACTATATTTTGTGAACGAAAAAACCGCCCGCCGCAAAATATTGCGGATGGGGGCGGAAATGCCTCTACATGGAGGGCGTGAGGCGGAAATAATAGAAAGTTTCGTCCTCCCCGCACGGCAAAAATCCCGCGGCGAGCAGCATTTTATGCGAACGGGCGTTTTCGCGGTAGCACTTGCTCTCGAGAACCTCGAGATCGAGTTTGAGGAAAGCGTACCCGGCGACGGCGCGCACGGCCTCCCGCGCGTACCCCTTGCCCTCCTCCCCGGGAAGAAGCCGCACGCCCACTTCCGCCTCGTCGCGATACCCGAAGCGGTGCAGGACGACCTCACCCACGAGCCGTCCCTCCGCATAAACGCCGAGCGGCATTTCACACTTCTCCTTGAAGTCCTCGCGCGCGCACATTATGTAATAGCCGTCCTGCGGGGGTTCGGTGCCCGTGTAACCGCTCCGCCAGTCGTACCCCCACCAACGGTTGCGCTCCACATCGGAGGCGAGCCGCGCGTAGGCCGCCGTGTCGGCGTCGGAGAGCTCCGCGATCGTGAGCCTCTCCGTCGTGAGTTCGGGGGGACGGGAGAGACGGTCGATGGCGCGCTTGGGGGATAAATTGTACTTATCGACGAGCTCCGCGGGGCGGTATTGGAGCTTGGACTTGCGCAGACCCGCGTCGCCCGCATCGTCCATGCGGTTGAGGTAGGCGATCCCCTCCGTGCAGAAGGCGCGCGCAAATTCCTGTGCGACGGCGGGATATGCTCCCTCATAGCCGCGGAGTGCCTTCTCCACGTGCACGACGAGCATGTCGCCGCACCGTTCGCCCGCCGAGAACGCGACGAGCTTGCCGCCCGTCTCCAGCCCGCCGCATACAAAGCCAAGTTCCCATACGTGCGGAAGGAGCTCGTAGACCTCCTTCATCTCCTCGTCTGCAAGATACTCGTGCTTGCCGCGCTGGACGGCCTCGTATTCATGCAGAAAATTTTCAATGGCGGGAAGGTCGGCCTCCGTCAGAACGCGAAACTTTTGGTCGGGATAGAGCTTGCGGAATTTGTTGACATGGTTGCGCTGTCCCGCGTATTTTCCACCCCCATACGTGCAAAAATCCTCCGCACGGTAGAGATAGTCGCGCCAGCGGCGGCTGTTCGTTATGGAGACATCCCGCCCATAGCGGGCGAGCAGCGCGGGGAGTTTTTCGCGCGGGATATTGGTGTAATGGAGGCGCAGATCGCGATCGCGGCAGTACCGCTCGATCTCCGTGAGCGCGGCCGCCTCCTGCTCTTCATCGCAAAAACGCGAGATGGGGTAATAAAAATACGTCTTTCCGGCGTAGACTTCCTTCAAAATGAGGCTGTCGCCGAAAAGAGCGTAATCGGGGGCGACCATGCGATGCCACATAAATTGATAGCCCAAAGAATAGTCGCCGATATGCGTGCGCTGGACGGAGAACCACGGCTGCAAGCGCCCGATCTCCTCCTTGCACAATGAATGAAATTCCAACATGTTCTGTGCGCGGATTTTTCCGCGGATTTCCCTCACTTTTTGCAAAAAACGCCAAACCGTTGTGCGTTTTCCGCGATTATTTCATTCTATCCAAGATGTCGAGGATCTCGGAGATGCGGTCGAGATCGTCGCGCGTGTAGTAGTCGATGTAAATCCTGCCCTTCTTGTCGGTGCCGATGAGCGAGACCTTGGTTTTCAGCGTCTCGCGGAGGCGTTCGACGAGGCGTTTCAATTCCACGTTGGCGAGGGTGTTTTTCTGCGCCTTCTCGCGGGCGAGCACTTCGGGCGGGTTAAGGTGCTGTTTGACGGCGCGCTCCGCCTCGCGCACAGACCACCCCTCCTTCACGCATTCTGCGGCGAGCGCGGCCTGCTCCTCCTTGGGCACGGGCACGAGGGTGCGCGCGTGCCCCGCCGAGAGCTTGCCTTCGCGCACGAGGGCGATGACCTCGTCGGCGAGCGTCAGAAGCCGCAGCGTGTTGGCGATCGCGGGGCGGGATTTCCCCAGCCGTTCGGCCAAAACTTCCTGCGTGAGTTTGTACTCCTCCATCAGCTTTTTCATGCCGTATGCGGCTTCGATGGGGTTGAGATCCTCGCGCTGCAAGTTCTCGATGAGAGAGATCTCCTGAATTTCCTTCTCGGTGTACTCCCTGATGATGGCGGGCACCGTGGTGAGCCCCGCCATCTTCGCGGCGCGGTATCTTCTCTCGCCCGCGATGATCATGTATTTGCCGCCCGCCTCGCGGTTGACCACGATGGGGCTGATAACGCCGTGTTCCCGGATCGAATTGGCGAGGTCGTTCATCGCATTTTCGTCGAACGCCTTGCGGGGCTGATCGGGATTGGGATAGATATCCTCGAGCGAAACCTCCGCGGCGGGGCGCCTATCCCCGTCCGCCTGTGCGTTTTCGTAGGCCTCTTCCGTATCGCTGAACAGCGCGGAGAGCCCTCTCCCAAGTCCTTTCACCATCGTTTATTCTCCTTTTCTCTCGGTTTTTTTCAAAAATTCTTCTGTGAGTGCATTGTATGCCCGCGCGCCCGCGCACTTCGGATCGTGCAAAAGAATGGGTTTGCCGTGGCTGGGCGCCTCCGAAAGGCGGATGTTGCGCGGGATGACGATCTCATACAGCTTTTTCGTGAAATATTTTCTGATCTCCGCCGCGATCTGCTTGGAGATGGTGGAGCGCCCGTCGTACATCGTGAGCACGACGCCCTCCACCTGCAGCTTGCCGTTGAGGTGTTGCCGCACGAGCGAGATGGTATTCATGAGCTGCGAAAGCCCCTCGAGCGCGTAATATTCGCTCTGGATGGGGATGATGGCGCTGTCCGCCGCGGCGAGCGCATTGATGGTGAGAAGCCCCAGCGAGGGCGGGCAGTCGATGAAGATGAAGTCGTACTGCGCCTTCACCTTGTCGAGCGCCGCCTTCAACACCTTTTCGCGGCTCTTCTTGTAGACGAGCTCCACCTCCGCGCCCGCAAGGTCGATGTTGGCGGGCAGCAGCACGAGGTTTTCGAGTTCGGTGGGAAGGATGTTGTCCTTGACCTCTTCCTCCTCGATGAGCACATTGTAGATCGACTTTTTGAGTTGGCTCTTGGTGAAACCCAACCCCGTTGTGGCATTTCCCTGCGGATCGAGGTCGACGAGGAGCACTTTTTTTCCGTAGGAGGCGAGGTACGCCGCCATGTTGACGCAGGTCGTCGTCTTCCCCACGCCGCCCTTTTGGTTGGAAAAGGAATACGTTTTGCCCATAGCTTTGCCCCTTTATTCGTCGTCTTCGCCATGCTTTGCGGGAAGATCGGCTTCGCCGCCGTGCTCTTCCGCGCCATGCGCCTCTGTTTCGTGCGCCTCCTCCGCCTTTTCGGGTGCGGGAAGGACGGGCTGCGCGGCCTGCGCCTGTGCGCCGAACGGCGTATCGGGAACATCCTTGTCGTGCGTCTCCATGTAGGAGAGCACTTCCTTGTAGTCCTTGCCGTTCATGAGCATATCCACTTCGGGTGTATAGATGGTCTCGCGCTCCACGAGCACGCGCGCCATGTTGTCGAGGACGGAGCGGTTGGCCTTCAAAAGCTCCCGTGCGCGCTCGTAGGCACGGCTGACGATGGCCTTGACTTCCTCATCGATGATGCCCGCCGTCTCCTCCGAATAGGTGTTGCGCTGCTCGAAGTCTCTGCCAAGGAACACGGGGCCGTCGTTGCCGTAGGCGATGGGTCCGAGACGGTCGCTCATGCCCCACTCGGTGACCATCTTGCGCGCCATCTGCGTGACCTTCTGGATATCGTTGGATGCGCCCGCCGAGACGTCTTGGATGACGATCTCCTCCGCGACCCTGCCGCCCAGCGCCATGCAGATGAAATCGTTAAGTTTATTAACAGTCATGTCGTTGTCGTCGGAGTCGGGGCGGGTGAGCGTATACCCTGCCGCCATGCCGCGCGGGATGATGGAGACCTCCTGCACGTTGTCGCAGTAGGGCAGAAGTTTGGCGAGAATGGCGTGCCCCGCCTCGTGATAGGCCGTGCACTTCTTGTCGGCCTCGGTGATGACGCGGCTCTTCTTCTGCGGGCCCATGATGACCTTGTTGATGCCCTCGTAGAGCTCGAGGTTGCCGATGATGGTCTTGCCGTTGCGCGCCGCCAAGATGGCCGCCTCGTTGAGGAGGTTGGCAAGATCGGCGCCCGAGAAGCCGCTCGTCATGCGCGCGATGACCTTAAAGTTGACGTCGGGCGCAAGCGGTTTGTTGCGCGCGTGCACCTTCAAAATTGCCTCGCGCCCCTTAACGTCGGGCAGGTGCACGTAGATCTGCCGGTCAAACCGCCCCGGGCGGAGCAACGCACTGTCGAGGATATCGGCACGGTTGGTCGCCGCCATGACGATGATGCCGTCGTTGGTCTCGAAGCCGTCCATCTGGACGAGGATTTGGTTGAGGGTCTGCTCGCGTTCGTCGTGCCCACCGCCGAGGCCCGCCCCACGCTGACGGCCGACGGCGTCGATCTCATCGATGAAGATGATGCAGGGCTGGTTGCGTTTGGCCAAATCGAATAGGTCGCGCACACGCGAGGCGCCCACACCGACGTACATTTCGACGAAGTCCGAACCGCTCGCCGAGAAGAAGGGGACACCCGCCTCGCCCGCGACGGCGCGCGCAAACAACGTCTTACCCGTTCCGGGAGGCCCCACGAGGAGCACCCCCTTGGGGATCTTAGCGCCGAGGTTGGCGAACTTCTTGGGATTTTTCAGGAACTCGACGACTTCGGCAAGCTCCTCCTTCTCCTCTTCCGCGCCCGCCACATCGGAAAAGCGCACTTTGATGTTGGATGTGGCGCGCGCCTTTGTCTTTCCGAAGTTCATGATCTTCCCGCCACCGCCGCTCGTTGCGCGCAGAATGAGGAAGAACGCGATGACGCCGACGACGAGGATGGCGATATAGATGAAGTCGCCCCACCAGTTGCCCGCGTTGGGATTGGCGGCGCTTTCAAATGTCACCCCGGGAAGCTTCTCCCACTCATCGGTGACCTCTTTCAAGGGAGCGCTGTTTTGCCCCCAAGGACTATACGCCCAGTACTCTCTGCCGCTCTTCGTTCTGCCCGTCAGCGTGTAACCGTCAACGCTGAAGGAGACGATCTGCTCATTGTTGTAATAATCGCCCTTCTTTTCGGATTCGGGTTCCGCTTCGTCCATCGCATAGTCTTGTGCGACCTCGTCCTCAATGAGCGCCTTAAACTGCGCCCAACTGAGTTCGCGGCTGTTGCGCTCAAGCGTCGTGATCAGGAAATACGCCCCGACCCCCAATGCGATTGCAACCACAGCGGCAATGATTATTTTTGCTGCCTTACTCAAATTGTATCTCCTTTTTGAATTTATTTCGCTCCGTTAAAGTATGCGCGAAGTCAACGCAATCATTGTATCATATACGGAAATTTTTTTCAAGTGTTTGAAGGCAAATCTTTCCGCAATTTCAAAAATATCACACCGTTTTCGTATATGCCATATTTTTTGCAGTGCGCTACCGTAGATTTTAGACAAAAATGTTTCATGTGAAACATCTCCCAAATTTTTTCGGCGATTTTTGTGTTTCACGTGAAACATCAGGTGCATAAAAAATGGTGTGGTGCGCATTATGAAACCACAAAATGTGGTGTGTACAAAAAGGGCGCCCGCAAATCATGCGAGCGCCCGTCAAATTCGGGTTTACAGGAAGGAGAACCGCGCCGCGTAGCGGAAATATTCCCAATTATAGATCGCGCCGACGACGGAACTATCCGATATAAACTTGTTCGCCGCCCCCACATCGATCCAGAACATGACGGCGAGGAGCAGGAAGATGAACGCGACGGCCATCACGCACCCCAAGATCCCGCCCAAAAAGCGGTTGAGTCCCGCCATGAACTTGCTCTTCTCAACGATTTTCGTACCTGCATGCCCGAGGATCCACGCCAACAGGCGGATGACGATGACGAGCGCAAGAAAGGAGATGACGGTGGAGAGGATGCTTGCGGCGAGCGCAGAGTGGGTCGCCTTCGTCAGCGCCGTCTGCAGGCCGAACCAACTCTCGAGGTTGTTCTTAAAGGCGACGCAGAAAGACGCCGCGAGCACGAGGGAGACCAGCGTCCCCACGATCCGCGAGACGCACCGCAAAAAGCCAACCGATACGCCCGCCAAAATACCGATGAAGATGATGACGAAGAAGGCGACATCGAGCGTCCATGCGCCGGCAGCGAGTAAATTCATTCTTTACCTCCGAACTGTATTATAGCATAGATTTTCCGAATTGTCGATGGTTTCCGCGAAATCGGTTATAAAATGTAGCTTGTTCGGCAACAAAAAACGAGCTACGGAGAAGATACCATGGAATACGCCTTTCACTTTTATAATACGCTTGCGGAGACGGGGGCAATGATGGCGCTCTCGCGCTGTTTGGGGGCGCTCACTGCGCCGCCCGTCGTGCTGTGCATCGGGAGCGACCTTGCCGTGGGTGACAGCCTCGGCCCCATCGTCGGCACCATGTTGAAGCGCCGCGCCGCGGGCTTCTACGGCTACGTCTATGGGACGCTCAAAAGCCCCGTGACCGCCAAGGAAGTTAAATACCTCTCGGATTTTCTGCGCAAGACGCACCCCGAGAGCAAAATCATCGCCGTCGACGCCGCCGTGGGGGAAGAGGGCGACGTGGGGCTCATCAAGGTGATTCCCGGCCCGCTGCGCCCCGGCGCAGGCGCAAACAAGCGGCTCGGCAAGGTGGGGGACGTCTCCGTGCTCGGCATCGTGGCGCGGCGCTCCACCTTCTCCTATTCTCTTTTGAACCTCACGCGGCTCAACATGATCTACTCGATGGGGGAGATCATCTCGGGCGCGCTCGCCTCGCTCTCCGTCAAGGAGTTTCAGACGAAGAAAGTTGGTAATTTTTAACAAATTTTTTGTGAAAATGTTAAACATTTTCAAAATGACGCATTTTTGAAAAATATATTTGAGATTGTTGACGAATACTTTGTGAAAGTGTAAAATAGAGACAAGTTCAAAAAGGAGAAAAAATCATGGTAAAGACAACGAAAACCAAAACCTATAACACCGAGACCGCGACCGTCGTGAAGAAGGTCACGAGCGGCTTCTACGGCGATCCCGCGGGCTACGAGGAGACGATGTTCCTGACCCCCGAGGGCGACTACTTCCTCTACACCAACGGCGGCGAGGCCTCGCCCTACAAGGCGGAGAAGATCACCGCCTACGCCAAGGCGAAAGCCGAAGCGTGGATCCAGAACAACTGAAAAGATCGCTGAAAAAACCGTCGGCTTCGCGCCGACGATTTTTTTGCTTTATTTTGTTGAAGCGGGCTTGCCGCTCTGTTACTGTGATGCGTGGGAATGGGCGTATTGCTTTGTTGTAATGTGGGGGGCACGCCGCCCCGCTGTAATATGGGGAAAAGCGCTTATTGCTCTGCTGTTGCGACGCGTGGCAACGGGCGTATTGCTTTGGTGTGGGGGGCAAGCCGTTCCGTTGTAATAAGGAAAACAACCGCTTATCGCTCTGCCGTGGTTTGCGAAAATTTGGCATATTGCCTTGCCTGTATGTTTTTCCCCTCACCCCGCGCGGATGCGCGGTAGGGGAGGGGACACAATATTTCCCCTAAAAAACACGGGACAACTACTGCTTGTTCCCGCGTTTTTTCGACCCCATCTGCCTTTTTTGCGTTTTTTTGGCATATAGAAAAGGGGGCACTGTGCCCGTTCTTATTTTGCCGCATGGAACATTTTCGGCATACAGAAAGGGGGCTGTGCCCCCGTCCCTATTTTGCCGCACCGAACATCTGCGGCATGATAAAAGGGGCATTATGCCCCTTTCTCGTTTTCCTGTTTTATTCTTCCGTCGGCTCGGTGGGAGCGGTCTCCGGTTTCTCCTCTTCCTCGTTGGAATTGCCGAGGAACGTGCCGAAGAACCCCGTAAATCCGCCCTTCTTGTAGCCCGCGGTGCCGCCGCGGTTGAAGCTCGTGCCGCTCGTCTCGGGCGTCGCCTCGGAGGGGAGTTCGCGGTGTTCGTACTGCTTCTTCCGCTCGCTCCCGTACTTGGGTCTGTCGCCGTACTTTTTCCCGCCGCGTCCGCCGCGGTCGTTCTTGCGCCCGCCGCGCTCGCCCCGTTCAAAGGGCTTGGCATTCTTGGGAATGATGACGACGAACCGCGACGGCTCCTTTCCCTCGCTCTTGGTGTACACTTCGGTGCTGTCCGCAAGGGCGGAGTGGATGATGCGGCGCTCGTAGGGGTTCATGGGCTCGAGGCGCACGCGCTTGCCCGTCCGCACGGCCTTGGCGGCGAGTTTTTCCGCCACGCGCTTCAACGTCTCCTCGCGCTCCTCGCGGTAGTTGCCGCAGTCCACGACGACGCGCTTATACTCCTTTCTGCCCGTGTTGGCGACGGCGCCCGCAAGCGCCTGTATGGCATCGATGACCTCGCCGCGGCGGCCGATGATGCCCTTTGCGGTGTCCGCATCCAGTTCAATGACGATCTTCTCGTCCTCACCGGCGAGTTTGGGCTGTGCCTCCGACCCGAGGAGGGGGAGAAGTCCCTCCAAAAAGCGCACGGCGCGCTGCCCGTCCGTGAGCTCCTTCACGGTCAACTTCACCTTTGCGGGCGTCGACCCGAACAGCTTCTTTTTTCCCTCTTCGAGGATCTCGATCTCCACGTCCTCGCGGGAAACTCCGAGTTCGCGGAGCCCCGCCTCGATCGCCTCTGCGGACGATTTACCCGTAAAAATTTGTTCCATTTCCGCACCTTCCGTTTGCGTTATTTTTTCTTTTTATCCTTCTTTTTGTCGCCCTTTGCGCCCTTTTTGCCGTATCCTTCCATCCACGGCAACTTGCGCGTGTGCTCTTCCTTGAACTTTGCCTCTTCCTTCTTGTTGAAGATGTGCCCGATAATGAGGTTGGAGAGAAGGGTGACGAGTATGGCGAAAATACTGCTGACGATCATGTAGATGGAGAACGCCGCACTCATCATAAAGGCGAACACGCCGTAGATGAGGGGCAGAACGACGAGCATGACCTTCTGCGACGTGGCGCCGCGGCCATCCACCGTCTGATACTTGTTGCTCTCCTTGCTGCTCTTCATGGAGATGAACTGCGAGAGAACCATGAGCCCCACCGAGAGGATAACGAGAACATAGTAGCCGTTGGCATGTTTTTGCTCGTTCTGGAGCTCGGAGACGAGGATGGTGTACCTGTCTTTTGCTTCCAATATCTCGTTGAGCCCGACCTTCGTTTTGCCGTCGCCGTTCGGAATGGTGACTGTGCCGAGTTTTGTAAGTTCGGAGATCTTGGGGATGGGGTGGTTGTAGGAGACGTCGGGATACCACACGTTTCCGATCCACAAAAAGTGAGGGCCGTCCTTGCGGAAATAGTCTCTCGCCGCGAGGGCGCCGATGCGCTCGACGACCGCGACGATGCGATCCGTCTTTGCCTTGCCCTCCAAGCCTGCGATCTCTTCCCTTAATTCTTTCCCCAAATATTTATCTTGTTCTTCCGGTTTTTCCGGATCCGGATCTTTATTATAATAGTCGGAGGCGAGGAATCTCTCTTCGTTCACGAAATACACGCGTGTGATACTCTCTTGTCCCAGTTCGTACTCATAATAGACGAACTTTTGCGTGTCCTCCGCCATAACTTGCAGATAGGTGGCCGTTTCGGGCGTTTCGCCCTCCTGCGGCGCCTCTTGCGTCACCTCCTGCCGCACGGTGTAGATGATGCCGTTCTCCGTCCACGTAGTACCTACGGGCAAGTCGCGGGTCAGTTCGTCGTCCTCTTTCTGGTCGTTGTGCGTTCGATAGTCCTTTCCGTCGACGCCGTACTCATCGAGGATGGCGGCGTTGTAGTGTTCGGACATCACTTCAAACGTCTGCAAATTGGCATAGTTCGCGTACGCGCGGAAGCCCTCGAAGGCGACGATGAGGATGACGAGGGAGATGATCATGGGCAGACATGCGCCGAGGATGCTGTAACCGTTCTTCTTCTGCAGCTCCATCATCTTCTGGTTGTACATCTGCTTGTCGCCCGCGTACTGCTTTTGCAGCTTGTCCAGATCGTCCTTCATGTTGCGCATGATGAGCGTCTGTTTGCGCATCTTAAAGCGCTGGTAGATATCGAAGGGCAGGGTGATGGCTTTGAGTACCAGCGTGAACACGATGACGCCGAGGCCGACGATGCCCACCCCCTCAATGATGACGCGCGCAAACTGTCCCAAGAAGTTGAGACTCTTGTAGTACCCCGTGATCATGACGACGATCTCGTTTGCCGCGTTGATGAGTGATGTCAGTTGCATACTTAACTCCGCTCTAAATGAGCCACTTTTTCTTCCAATAAACCTCGGGCGCGGGGTCTATCCCGCCCTTTGAGAGAGGATTGCAACGCAAAATGCGCCACAACCCCAAGAGGATCCCCACAATTGCGCCGAAATTGTTGATACACCGCTTGGTATATTCGGAGCAGGTGGGGGTGTACAGACAGGTATGGCGGGACAGGTGATCCTGATAAAAACAGATCATGCGGATACAGATCCCCGCGAGGATGGGCGGAAACAGCCGCTTCTTCAAATAGCGGGCGTTTTCACGGCAGATCCTTCTCAATTCTATCTTCAAAGAGCCGCTCCCTCTTGCAAATTTTCCCGATGTCCCGTTCAAATTCGCCGAACGTATACGTCTCGCGGATCCTCGGCAGCAAAAGAACGGCGCACGGTGAAATACGGCCCGAGTATCTTGCGAACGCTTCGCGCAATAATCGCTTCACGCGGTTCCGCTGTACGCTCTTTCCGTACTTCTTTCCCACGCACACCGCCATTTTCAGCTCCGTATCGGGGAGGTAGATGAAGGTCACCGTCTCCGAATAGGCGCGCTTGCCCGCCTTTAAGATGCGGGTAAACTCTTTTTTGCTCTTCAACCGCCGATAGCGCATACGCTTTTTTTACGCGGAGATGTGCTTTCTTCCCTTGTTTCTTCTTCTCTTCAGCGTCTTTCTGCCGCCCTGCGTGGCCATTCTCTTGCGGAAGCCGTGCACTTTGCTCCGCTGTCTCTTTTTGGGCTGATACGTTCTCTTCATACGATAACTCCTTACGCGATGGGATTTTTCTCAATGATTATACGTTATTTTTATTCCCGCCGTCAAGCGATTACGAGGCGTTTCTGACGGGCAAAATCAAATACAAACTGTCTTTTTGTTCACTGTTTTGCAAAATAAAGGGGGAAATCGGCCCGTTGAACGAGATGACGACCTTCTCCTCGCCGAGCGCGCGGAGACTATCCAAAAGGTACTTCGCATTCATGGAGATGGTGAGATCGAGCCCTTCCGCGGAAGCGGGGACGGTCTCCGCCACGTTGCCCGCCTCGGACGCCGAGGAGATCCTCACCGCATCGCCCGCAATGTCGAGCGTGATGAGGTTGTTCTTGTCGCCGCGGTTCAGGATGGCGGCGCGCTCCGCGCTTGCAATGAGTTCGGTGCGGGGAAGGGTCGCCACCGTCGTGAACCGCGAGGGGATGACGTTCTCCTTCTTGATGAATTCTCCCTGATAGAGGCGGGAGACGATGACCATATCGTCCGAGCCCACCATGAGCATGCCGCCCTGCGTGTAGAGGGTGATCTCCTTCTCGTCGTCCGTGAGCATGCGGGAGATCTCGGCAAGCGTTCTTGCGGGGCAGATGATGCTGTTCTCCCCGCTCTTTGCGAGGATATCGACATGCGAGAGGGCGAGGCGGTAGCCGTCGAGCGCCGTCATCTCCAGATTGTCGCCGAACTCCATGAGGCAGCCCTTCAAAACGGGGCGGGAATCGTCCTGCGCGCAGCAGAACGTGGTGCCCGCGATGATCTTTTTGAGGTCGCCCTGCTTGATGACGAAGCTCTTTTCCCCTATCTCCAAATTGATCTTGGGGAAATCCTCCGCGCCCATTGCCTGGATGAACGACGCCGAATCGCGGTAGCGGATCTCGGCGCCCCGTTCGCTCGAGGCGATCATCACCTCTTCCTCCACGAGTTTTCCGAGGAAATCGGCGAGGAGCTTCCCGGGGATGCAGATCTCTCCCTCTTCGAAGACGTCCGCCTTCACCGTCTTGCGGATGGAGAGTTCCCCGTCCGTCGCAAAGAGGGTCACTTCCTCCGTGCGGGCGCTCACGAGGATGCACTCCATGATGGGCGCCGTCGTCCTCACGGCACACGCCTTGCTCACTTTGAGGACCGCCTCCGAAAGGGTCAGCCCGTTGCAGACAAATTTCATCGCCATTTCCTCCCTTGCTGATTGGAATAAATTATTTATATAATAATAGTAATAATGCCTGTGGAAAAGTGGATAAATTTTCCTCTCCATCCTTTCCGACCTCTATTATAGCGAAAAAGCGGGAAAATTTCAAGTAAAAAACCCCGCTTTGCGAAAATCGGGAAAGAAATAATTTTGTGGATGCCGCCGTGGACAACCTGTGGAAAAATTTGCCTCTGTGGAAAGGGCGGAGAGGGCAGGAATGGAGCGGCGCGGGAGGGGAGCGGGGTTGTCCACACTTCTTTCCACAATGTGAAAAAAACAGTGTACCTTTCCACAAAGGCGTTGATAAATCGGAAAAGGTGTGCTATAATCGGAGTATGCAGCCGCCCGATTTTGTTCGCATTGCGGAGATCTTGAAGGAAAAGGCAGAGATGTTTGCGGCGTTTTCCCGCCTCCTTCTCGAATATAACAAAAAATTCAACCTCACCTCCATCACGGAGCCCGGGGAGGTGGAGGTCAAGCACTTTTTCGATTCGCTTGCGGGGGAGAGGTATCTTCCCGCGGGCGCGCGCGTCGCCGAGGTGGGTTCGGGCGCGGGATTTCCCTCCGTTCCCCTCATGATCGCGCGGGAAGATCTTTCTTTTACCCTCATCGAGAGCACAGGCAAGAAGTGCAACTTTTTGCGCACGGTGAAGGAGGCGCTCGGCCTCAAAGCCGAGATCGTGTGCGGAAGAGCGGAGGAAGTTGCGCGGGAACAGGCATACCGCGAGGCGTTCGACGCCGTCGTGGCGCGGGCGGTCGCCCCCCTCAACACGCTCGCCGAGTACTGCCTTCCCCTTGTGAGAAAAGGCGGTACGATGATCGCCTACAAGGCGGGCGACGATGAGATCGCAGGGGCGCGGCGGGCGATCTCCCTCTTGGGCGGGGGAAATGTGCGCACCGCGGCGTACGAACTCCCGCGCGGCATGGGCGCGCGCACCCTCATTATTGCCGACAAGGTGAAGGGGACGCCGCAGCTCTATCCCCGCGGACACGGAAAGGAAAGGAGCGCTCCGCTCTCATGAAGAACTGCGCACTGACGGGGCACCGCGAACTGCCCGCTTCGTTCGACGACAACGCCCTCTACGACGCCCTCGAAGCGCTCGTCAAAGAGGGGTACGACCGCTTTTATTGCGGCATGGCGGAGGGGTTCGACCTCCGCGCGCTCTGTTGTCTCGTCGCCCTCAAACAAAAATACCGCATCTTCGTCGTCGCGTGCATTCCCTTCGAGGGGCAGGAGCGGTCGTTCTCGGGCGAGAACAGGCAGGTCTACCGCAGCCTGCTCCCGTGGTGCGATGAGACGAGCGTCCTCTTCCCCGCCTACCGGAACGGGTGCTACCTCGTGCGGGACAGGTACATGGTGGACAGAGCCGATCTCCTCTTCGCCTACTGCGTCAAGGAGAAGGGCGGCGCGGCGTACACCGTGCACTATGCCGGGGAGAAGGGCGTGCCCGTGCGGTTCTTTGAAATTTCATAGCGCGGAAGCGGGAAAAATCCACCCCATTCCGCGTTTTTTCGTATTCGTCTCCCAAAATCCGCGCACGCGGCTCTGCTATACTCGGGAAGAGGAGAAACGAGTATGGCGTACGAAAAGCGCGTTTGCGTGTTGAAACAAGTGAAGAGGGGATTTTCCGCGGACGGCGGCGAACTCACGGGCGCGGTGTACTGCGAGCGGCTGGGCGAGACGCTCACAATAACGCCCCGCCTTTTGGGGCTTGCGCCCGTCAAGGAGGGCAGGTACGCGCTCTCCCTTTGGGTGGGGGAACAGACGTACTGCCTCGAACTTGCGGGAAACGCCCGCCTCACGGTGGAAAAGGCGCCCTCCCTCCGCGGAGGATTTTCCGCTCTCGTCGTCTTTGTGCGCGGCGAGGCGGAACCCGTGGCGTTCGGCGCATGCGGCGAGGCGCCCAAGAGCTATTTCCGCCTCTTGGAGGCGGTGGGCGGCGAGAAGAAGCCGCTCATCAACCCGCTTCCCCCCAATGAGGTGCCCTTTCCCACCCAGCCCAATGCGCCCCACGCGCCCACCGTGCCCCTTCCGGGTCCCGAGCCCGAGCCCGAAAAGGAGGATCGGGGCGCGCCCTTTCGGCAAACGTACGACGACGAGGCGATCGCCGCAAGCGATTACTTCGGCGCCCAAGCTCATGAAGATGAAGAAGCTGTGCGCCTCGGCGAAAAAGAAGCGGGAAAAAACGCGGGCGGCGGCGATCCTCTGGCGCATGCGGCTCCTCTCGACCCCCGCGGGTCGCTTACATACTACAACGCCGTGCGGGAACGCCTCGAGGCGGCGCTGAAAAAATTCCCCCCCGACGAGCGGTTGAAGGAGACCTTCCCCCTCTCGGAGTGGGTGAGGGCGGAGAGCGGGGCACTCCTCGGCGTCATCTATGAGCGCGGCGCGCCGCGGTACCTGTGCGTCGCCGTGGAAAAAACGGGGGATCCGCCCGCCGAAATGGGGGAGGCATGCGTCTTCGTGCCCGCTTCGCCCTACACCGAAGAGGAGGGCTTCTGGGTGGTCTTTCAGGACGCCGACACGGGCGAGTATATCAAGGTATCGGAAAGTTAGAAGGCCTCTCCCGCGGTCTATGGGGGCAGACTGCGTTTTGCCGTTTCGAGCGAAGCGCCGCACGAGCGGCGCGGCGCGAAGTCGAGAAATCTCAAAACAAAGAGGAACATTCCATTTCCGCACATCCACACCGCGCTGGGCATACGAACGGCGCGTGCGGGGCGTGCCGCCATCCCCGAAATTTCAAAAAACAAGGGAGATATATCTCTCCCTTGCATGTATGTTTGAAAAAATCGCGGCACAATTTTCGTAGGCCGTGCGCCATTGCAGGAATCAAAGTTGATTCCTTGTATGCTTTTCGGCAAGAAATTTCGCCTTTTCTTTCCAATCAAGGGCTTTCGTCCACTCGTACGTTGTGGGAAGAAATTCCTTGATATTTCCCTTCATCGCCGGAAAGGGTTCGTCGTAACAGAGAATTTTGCTTGGTTGAACGATTTCGAGCATTCTGTTATAGCCGAGCATAAAGCTTTCCTCGTCGTTCTCCCGATAGTAGGTACAGACGGCAACGGTAGAGCCCTTCTCCACGCCGTCGAAGCAAAATTCGAAGCTGCGTTCGTCTCCCCAACTGACCGTCGGGATCACCGTAAGCCCCAAACTCTGCCAATAGGCGCCGCACCAACGGTTTTTGAACACGCTCATGATTTGCAGTGCGAGCGGCATATCGGTAAACATGCTGAAATCGGGGGAAAGAAGCGCATAATACTGTTTGAGCTTTTCGGCTTCGTCAAATGCTTTGTCATAGACCTTGTCGAACAGCCAATCGTGCGTGAAGAAGTGAACCGTTTTATAGACGTTCATCTCGTCGTTCGTTTTTGTATCGACGTAGCTTAAAAGGCTGATCGTGTCGAAGTCTATCTCCTGCTTTTTGATGAGCGGGATCTGATACTTTCCCACTGTTTGAAACTCGTTCCGCACGAGTTCGCGCTTCTTTTGTGCTTTTTGTTTTTCGTATTCCGTAAGTTCTTCTTGCATATCTCTCCTTTAATCGAACATATAGCTCGGATTTTCCACTTCGTCCCAGATATCCTTCAAGAGCCGTCCGTCAATGTTTGCCTTTTCCGTAAATTCTTCGCGGGTATCGTACAATTGATATTCTCCGTCGTGCCCGATGCAAATCTTCCCGTTTGAAAACATGACATAATACGGCTGACCTTTGTGGACGAAAGACATTTCGCTATAAAAATACAAGCCATTGACGAAGTCCTCAAAGGTCGCCTTGAAAGGCTTTCCTTGCTTATACTGTTCCCGTGCCCGCCATACGGGGACGAGCATGGGATAACTGATCCCTCGTTTTCCCATTTCCTCCTCGTCCTGCTCCATTTCCCAGCCGCAGTGCGGGCATTTCCCGTTTCCGAATTCATCGAAAAAGGCAATCTTTCCGCAGACAGTGCAGACGCCGGGGATATCTTCTTTGTATGGATTTTTCTTGCTCATGTTTTTTCTCCCTTATCCACACCACATATAGCTCGGATTTTCCACTTCGTCCCAGATGTCTTTCAAAAGCCGTCCGTCAATGTTTGCTTTTTCCGTAAATTCTTCGCGGGTATCGTACAATTGATATTCTCCGTCGTGCCCGATGCAAATCTTCCCGTTTGAAAACATGACATAATACGGCTGACCTTTGTGGACGAAAGACATTTCGCTATAAAAATACAAGCCATTGACGAAGTCCTCAAAGGTCGCCTTGAAAGGCTTTCCTTGCTTATACTGTTCCCGTGCCCGCCATACGGGGACGAGCATGGGATAACTGATCCCTCGTTTTCCCATTTCCTCCTCGTCCTGCTCCATTTCCCAGCCGCAGTGCGGGCATTTCCCGTTTCCGAATTCATCGAAAAAGGCAATCTTTCCGCAGACAGTGCAGACGCCCGGAATATCTTTTTTATATGGATTTTTCTTGCTCATAATTTTCCTCTCTCAATGAAAATTCGGGTCGGGCGGGATATCGTGCCCTTCATAACGCTTTCCTTTTCCGCTACTCCAATCCCACGGGTGATCATGAGGGAAAGGTGTGTTTGGTTTAGCAGAGTGAAAATAGTCACGATTGCGAATCGCTTTTCCCTCGTGATCGTACCATCTGCTCTGTTTCTTTTTTCCGCCTACATATAAATCGTATCTTGAATTGGGCTTCCCCTTTTTATCCAGTCGATTGCCATCGACTCTCACATACGTTCCGCCGCTTGTTGCTCCTCCGCCTCCCATAAAATCTCCTTTGTTTTAGAAAATCAAATACGCGCGCCGTATTCATAATTTCATTATATCATAGGATTTTCCATGAAACTGTATGTATGTCAATTTTTTATGAAAAAATTAAAATTTTTTTGTCGCCGAAATACATCCCGCCGCGCCGCCCCCATGCGTCCGCACGAAAAATCGCGCGGATTTTTGTTTACTTTCGGGGGGAATGATGGTATAATAAAAAGGTAGGGGCGAATTTTCGTTCCCCAAAGGCGCCAACAAGGAGGTAAACATGGCACTTACAAACAACAAAAAGGTTCTCGCATTCGTCGAGGAGAGCGCCCAGCTCGCGCAGCCCGACAACATCGTGTGGATCGACGGCAGCGAAGCACAACTCGAGACCCTGCGGCAAGAGGCCGTCAAGACGGGAGAAATGATCAAACTCAACCAGGAGAAACTCCCCGGTTGCTACTATCACCGCACGGCGGAAAACGACGTCGCCCGTGTCGAAGCGCGCACGTTCATCTGCTGCAAGAACAAGGAGGACGCGGGTCCCATCAACTATTGGATGGATCCCGTCGAGGCGTACGCGATGTGCCGCGAGATCGCCCGCGGCAAGATGAAGGGCAGAACGATGTACGTCATTCCCTATTCCATGGGCGTCGTCGGCTCCCCGTTCAGTAAGATCGGCATCGAGGTCACGGATAGCATCTACGTCGTCCTCAATATGGCGATCATGACGCGCGTCGGCACCGAATGCTACGACTATTTGGGCGAGGACGGCGACTTCATCAAGGGCTTCCACTGCAAGTGCGACGTCGACCCCGAGAAGCGCTATATCATGCACTTCCCCGAGGACGATACCATCATCTCGGTCAACTCCGCCTACGGCGGCAACGTGCTGCTCGGCAAGAAGTGCTTTGCCCTGCGCATCGCGTCCTACCTCGGCAAGAAGGAGGGCTGGATGGCCGAGCACATGCTCATTTTGGGCGTCACCTTCCCCGACGGAAGCAAGCACTACGTCGCGGCGGC
>CANRFK010000003.1 GCA_947629875.1 uncultured Clostridia bacterium | reverse complement strand
GTGTACAAGTCCTTGGAGCACAAGAAGACGGCGGTCACCGAGATCGCCCACCGCGACGACGCCATCGAGATCATCGAGAAGTGCATCAAGACGTACAGGGAGAAGTTCGGAAATTAGGGGGGAACGCATGAAAATTTTGTTTTTCGGGGATTCCATCACGGAGTCGGGGAGGAATCTCCTCGATGAAAACGACCTCGGCGCGGGGTATGTGAAGATCGCGGCGGGGAAATTGCACCTGCTCTATCCCGATGCGGAGCTCACCATCATCAACCGCGGCGTGGGCGGGAACAAGACCGCCGACCTTCTTGCGCGCGTGGAGGAGGACGTCGTTGCCGAAAAGCCCGACGTCGTCTTTTTGCAGGTGGGCGTCAACGACGTGTGGTGCCGTTTTTCGCACGGCGAGGTGATCTTGCCCGAGACATTCCGCGCCAATTATACGGCGATCGTTGAAAAAATTGCGGCAATGGGGGCGAAAATTTACTGCATCTTGCCCTTCGTGTTGAACATGGGCGACAAACAGCGGTTCCGTCCCTATCTCGATGCGTTCAATGCCGTCATCCGCGACATCGCCGCGGAACACAACCTGCCCGTCATCCCCCTCGACGAGATCTTTACGGGACTGACACAGGACATCGATCCCTCGCAGTTCACAACGGACGGCGTGCACCCCACCCACCGCGGTTGCCGCTACATCGCCGACCTCGTCATCAAAGAACTGAAAAAGATCCTCTGAAATGTTGAAACTATTGCGCCGCCGCTTCCCCGAAAGCGGCGGCAATTTTTGCAAAAACCGCAATATACTGTGAGTTTTCGCGGGTTTTTCTTAATTCTGAAAGGGGCTGTTTTACGGTTGACATCTTCGATTGCGTGGAGTAAAATAGAGATATGGATACCGAACAATTCAAGGAAAAAATGCAACAACAAGCGTACATTGAGGCGGGCTCGGAGATGCACCTGCACATGCACGAAATGTCGCAAAGAGCCCTTGCGCTTACGGCGGAGATCAACGGCAAGTATCACGGGCTCGAAGAATTGAGGCGGCTGTTTTTCGAACTCATCGGGCAGGAGACGGACGAAACCTTTGGGCTCTTCCCGCCCTTTTACACCGATTATGGCAGGAATATCACGGTCGGAAAGCGCGTTTTTATCAATATGGGGTGCTGTTTTCAGGATCAGGGCGGCATCACGATCGGCGACGACGTGCTCATCGGGCATCAGGTCGTCATTGCGACCCTGAATCACGATTTGAACCCTGCGAAGCGCGGCAGCATGGCGCCCGCGCCCGTGAAAATCGGCAACAAGGTTTGGATCGGCGCGCACGCCACCGTTTTGCCCGGGGTGACGGTGGGGGAGGGCGCCGTCATTGCGGCGGGCGCGGTGGTCACGAAAGACGTCCCCGCGAATACCGTCGTCGCGGGCGTTCCTGCAAAGCCCATCAAAAAAATCGGGGAATAAAACCCAAAAACGGCAACAAAGAAGCCGCCTCTTCGGAGGCGGCTTTTCGCGTAAAACGCACAATGTTTTGCGGTTTTTATGCTACCTTGGTGAGCTTGACGGCGAGCACCGTCATATCGTCCTCGGCGCTTCCGTTGTAGCGAAGGAGCGCGGTCTTCAAAATTTCCTCGGCGAGAGACTGCGGGTTGAGCGGCTTCAACTTGCTCAAATAGGCGCAGAGCTCCGCGGAGGAGCCGAACGCCGTCGTCACGCCGTCGCTCATAAAAATCAAGAAGTCGTCCGCCTTCATCTCCACCTGCAGCGTAGCGGGGTGCACGGCTTCGAGCATGCCGATGGGAAGGCTCTCGCCCTCGAGCACGCGCAGTTCCTCCCCCGAGAGCACGAACCCCGCGGGCGAGCCGATCTTGACGACGTCCGCGGCGCCCGTATCGAGGTTGACGGCGGCGAGGTCGAGGCAGGAGAAGGTCTCCTCCGAGGAGAAGGCGATGAGCTTGTTGACGGTGCCGAGCACCGTCTCCGAGGGCATCTTGGCCTTGTAAAAACTCTCCAAAAGTGACAGTGTTTGGTCGGAAACGTCGCGCGCGTCCGCGCCGCTGCCCATGCCGTCGGAGAGGGCGACGAGGAACCGCCGCTCGTCGATCTTCAAAATGGAGTGGGTGTCCCCGCTCGCCTGTTCGCCCTTCTTGGGGCAGGAGGCGACGCCGAACGCCGCGTCGAAATTTGCCTTGCGCTTTAAGATGAAACAGGCGCGGTCGGGGGTCAGGGGGATCTTCTCCGAGAGAGCGAGAGGAACGCCCAGCGCGTCGCTCGCAATTTTCACCAAACGCACAGCGTTTGTGCGATTTTCGAGGGTCATGCTCGCCGTGAAGCGCGTATCGTCGCCATAGAGGAAGATCTCCGAACTCAAAATTCCCGCCGAGGCGAGGGCGTTGGAGAGGCGCGCCTCCTCGTCGGAAAAGGTGTATTCGCCGCTCTGTTCGAGGGCGATGTCGCGCAAAATCTCGCTGATGCCCCGCGCCTGATCGGCGAGCAGCCTTCTTCCCTCGCGCGCCGCCTGAATTTCATAGGCATAGCGGCGGTATTCGGCGAGCTGTTTGTTAAGCGCAAAGAGGAGCCCCGCCGTGTTGTTGCACGCCGAGGAGAGTTCGGCGGGCAGGTCGATGAGGTTGACGCGCCCCTTCGCCTTGCCCACGGCGATGAGTTTGTCCATGCTCTCGAAAATGCCCGTCTCGCGGCACTTTCTGCGGCTCGGGCAGGAGGCGCACAGGCTCGCAATGAGCTTTTCGCGGATGTGTACGCCCGTATCGTCGGGCTGCTTTTCGGTGCGGAAGGCGCTCTCGATCTCGCGGAAGAGGGCGGAGATCTCAAAGAGTTGCTCTCCCACGGCGCGGCGGTTGCGGTTGATGGCGATGCGCGGCAACGTTCGCTCGCGGTAGAAGAGAAGGGCGCGGCCGAGGCGGCGGAAGAGCCTGTCGGGCACGCAGCAGACGGCGGCGCAGGGCAAAAAGACGGAGAGGAGGGTGAGGGCGATGGTCACGGCGGAGGAGGAAAACAGCCCACCGAGGTATTCCGCGCCCATAAACCCGACGAAGAGGGCGAGTGCGGCGGCGATGCGCCCGTACGGCAAAAAGAGCAGGGCGAGGCAGGCGAGCGCGACCGTCACGGCGGCAGGGACGGCGCTCAAACGCACCACGCAGAGGGGGAGGGAGAGCACGAGCGCGAAGGGCACGGCGGCCGCGCTTTTCAAGAGGCACACGGCGAGAAATCCCGCAAGCGCGACGGCGGCGAGCAGGGGAAGCTGCCCGAAGGGGCGGCAAAGTCCCATACCCAAAAACAGCCACAAGAGGGCGAGTTCGGCGATCTCCCCGCCGCCCAAACGGCACTTGAAGGCGCGGAAGAGAAGGGCGCGCAGGCCGCCTTCAAAGAGGAGCGAGAGCGCGGTAAACAGCGCGCAGAAGATCATCTTCTGCCAGAATGCGCCGAAGGGGAAGAGCGGATACCCCGAATGGGGGAACAAAAACAGGAAGGGGAGCTGGGCGAGCAGGGCGTACACGGCGCGCTCCCATTTCATCTCCCGCCCGAAGCGGCGATAGAGGGCAAACACGAGGAGCAGGAACGCCGATTGCACGCCCGCGGAGAGCGACGCCGCTGCCGAGAGCGCGGGCACGGACGCCGCGAGGTGCCACGCACAGCAGAGGAAGGGGTCGAGCCCGCAGCACAGCGCGGCGAAGGCAAGGGGGAAGGAGAGGGGCTCCCCCTGCGGAAGGGCGAGGTTCAGAAGCAGCATGGCGGCAAGCAGGGCGAGGTATTTCGCCGCCGCCCCGCAGGAAAATTTTACGCGGCGGAAAGGGTTTTTGGCTTTCATCTATGGCACCTACCGTTTTTTGCCAATTATAGGGAAAATCGGGGAGCTAACGTGCGGGGAATGCGTCGTGAAATGTCGAAGAAGCATTTTTTCACGCCGTGCCGCCGCAAGAGAGGGGAGGCGGGCACGTGCAAAATATCATAAATTTATTCACAATTTTTGCATATATTAGTGAAAATAAGCTACCCTTATTATTAGGAAGTGATTTCCTTATGAATTTTCACAAGATTTTTTGCAAAAACGGGTGAAATCGGTTTGACGAACGGCAGGCAATATGATACAATTCTTACTGCATCTTTTTGAGCTGTCGGGGAGAAAAAGGCATTTCATGCTCCCCGCGCCATGGCGGCGGATGGCGGCTTTGAGGATGTATCCGTGCCGAGGGAACGTGCAGCGCACGCAGGCTGCGATCCCCCGAATCGTGCGAGCGATCCCGCTTTGCGAGCCCTTGAAAACGGCATAGCGGCCATCGCGGGGCAAGAGCGGGCGCGGGACAAGAGAAAAGCAAGCAACAAGGAGTAAGGGAAACAAATCATGTTGAAATCATTGAAAAACGTTCTCATATTGTGCCTGGTCGCGGTATTCGGAACGTTTATCGTCTTGGAGGCGCTCGGCTTCAAAGATGGGAGCGGCGCCGCGGAGGAATCGTCTGCCACGGCTTCGGGTACGGAGACGGCGGAGCGCGTCTCTTCCCTCGACGACGCCAAGCCGCTCGGTGAGACGATCGAATTTATCGATGAGCCTCACGCGGATGACATCGTAAGCGTGCTCGTGAGCACCCAGAGCGAGCCGCTTCTGGCGATCGCCAACGAGCGCGGCATTTCGCTTGCCGAGCTTCACAGCGGTTTCGACGGCGACAAACTGTACGCCGACCGCACGGCGGAGATCTCGCGCGCGATCAAGTCGCTTGCGGGTCTCATCCGCGAGACGAGTTACCGCTACACGGGCGTGTTCAACGGCTTTGCGGCGAAAGTGCGCTATGGGGATATTGCCAAGATCGAGGCGCGGGAAGAGGTCTCCTCCGTCATTCTCTCCAACACCTATGAGTCTCCCAAGGCGATCACAGAGAACGATGTGAACGTGCAGGATACGGGTATCTTCAACTCCATCGGCGTCGGATACGACGGAACGGGCACCGTGGTGGCCGTCCTCGATACGGGCACCGACTATACGCACGAAGTGTTCGATATGGAGCTCGATCCCGATAAGATGGCGATTACCAAGGACGATGTCGCGGCGGCGGTTCCCTACCTCTCCGCCACCTCGATGAGCGCCGCGCTAGAAGATCCCGAGGAGATCGATGAGGATGAGCTCTATCTCACCTCCAAATTGCCCTACGCGTTCGACTATGCGGATATCGATACCAACGTCTATCCCGAGGAATCGCACGGGACGCACGTCGCCGGCATCATCGCGGGCGAATCGTGGAGAATAAGGGGCGTTGCGCCGCGCGCACAGATCGCCACCTTCAAGGTGTTCCAAGATACGGGCAACAGTTCGTCGGAAGGCATTCTCGCCGCCCTCAACGATGCGGTCGAACTCGGCGTAGACGCCATCAACATGTCCCTCGGCGCGACCTGCGGCTTCTCCCGCGAGGATGTGCGCGATCAGGACGGCGCCAAGATCAACGCAGTCTATGACCTCGTGGAACAATCGGGCGTCAGCCTCGTCGTTGCGGCGGGCAACGAGTACTCCTCGTCCTACGGCGGCGCGAACGGCAACACCAACCTCGCCTCCAACCCCGATTCGGGCACCGTCGGCTCGCCCGCATCCTATTATGCCTCGTTTGCGGTCGCTTCCGTCAGCGGCGTCAAGACGCCCTACTTCATCGCCAACGGCGAGAAGGAGATCTACTTCAACGAATCGCGTACGACGGGCAAGAAGGATCCAAACAACTTCGTGCAGGAACTCCTCGGCGGCGCCGAGAGCGGCGAATACCAATATGTCGTCATCCCGGGCGTCGGCTATGAAGCCAACTATACCGGCATCGATGTGAAGGGCAAGATCGCCGTCATTAAGCGCGGTAGCAACTCCTTCGAAGATAAGGTCAAGATCGCAAAATCCAAGGGCGCCGTTGCGGCCATCATCTACAACCACCTCTCCGGTATGCTCAACATGTCCATCGGTACGGTCAACGTTCTCCCGAGCTGCCTCATCTCCATGGACTTCGGCAAATATCTCGTGAGCAATTCCACGGGCACCATCCGCTTGCAGAAGGACTACCTCGCGGGCCCGTTTATGTCCGACTTCTCCTCGTGGGGGCCTCTGCCCAACCTCGAACTTACGCCCGATATCACGGGGCACGGCGGCGACATCACGTCGTCCTTTGCGGGCGGAAACGAATACGATACCATCAGCGGTACCTCCATGGCGTGCCCCAACATCGCGGGTGCGCTCGTTTTGGTTCGTGAATATGTCAAGACGCTCGAAGGCGTGAACACCACGCCCGAAGTGCGCGATCTCTCGTACAACCTCATGATGAGCACGGCGACCATTGCGCGCAACGAAGAGGGCAATCCGTACTCCCCGAGAAAGCAAGGCGCGGGTATCGGCGATATTTATCGCTCCGTCAACACCAAGGCCTATCTCTCGGTGGAGGGCTCCAACAAGGCCAAACTCTCGCTCAAAGACGATCCCACGCGCAAAGGCGAATATGTGATGAAGTTCAACATCACCAACCTGTCCGCCGAGTCGTTGAGCTACAACATCAACCCCATCGTCATGACGGAGAGCATGTCCTCGGACGGCAAGACGGTCGCCGAGAAGGCATATATGCTCTCCCCGTCCTCCACGTATGCCGTGAAGGCGAAGAGCGGACAGGCCTTCGTGAGCGGTTCCGCCATCAGCCTCGGCGGCTATGCGGAGGCAGAGATCACCGTCACCGTCAAACTTTCGGCGGAGGACAGGAACTATCTCAACACCAACTTCATCAACGGCATGTATGTGGAAGGCTACATCGAATTGCAGTCGTACAATGCCGATAAGATCAATCTGAACATTCCCTTCCTCGCCTTCTACGGCAACTGGGAGGATGCGCCCATGCTCGACGTCTCCGCCTACGAGGTGGGCGAATCGGCGGTGGACTCCTCCGTCCTCGAAGAGGATAAACTCGTCGCCGACGTCTACGGCACTCTGCCCATGGCGGGCTTCGATATGACGGACGACTACGGAAATCCCGAGATCGGTTCGTGGGGGCTCGGCGCGTTCGGCTACAACATTGCGCAGGGCTACGAGACCCCCGTCACGCGGGAACGCTATGCTTCCCTCACGCACAGCACGGAGGGCAACTACTTGCTGTATGCGATTGCCGCGGGTCTCTTCCGCAACGCCAAGCGGGTGAATATGGAGATCCGTGACTCCGTCACGGGCGAACTCGTGTGGTCCAGAACCAGCTACAACGCGAGAAAGTCGCACTCCAACGGCGGCGATCAGGCGGGCGGCGCCGTCAGGGTAGAGTTCAATGTGAACGACTACAATCTTGTCAACAACGGCAAGTACACATTCAGCATGGAGTGCTTCCTCGATTGGATGAACGAGGGTGATGAAGATTATTCGCGCGGCAACCGTAATACCTTCTCGTTTGAGTTCTATATCGACGATGAAAAGCCCGTGCTCGAGAGTACTTATGTGCGCGATGAGAATCACCGCAAGACGGTGGAATTCAACGTGCACGACAATCACTACTTGCAGGCATTTGTCCTGTATACTTACAGCAGCGTCGATGCACAGGGCGAGCCCTTGGACGTCACGTCCATCAGCAACGGCGTGATCCCCGTCTACAACGGAGAGTTCAACGGCTCCACGACTGTCTCCTACGACGTTACGGCGTATTGGGATCTCATCGAAAAGAACGGAGGCAAACTGTACGTCGAGTTCATGGACTATGCGAAGAACTCCCAATACTTCAAGGTGGACCTCAACGATCATATCTGCACCGACGTCCGTCTTGAAAAGACGCGCACCGCGCGCGACGAATATACCATCAATCCCAACGGCCAGCTCAACCTCAAAGATTACATCCGCGTATCGGCGATGGTCGAGGGTCAGTATGCCGAGGGCTATTGGGTGGAAGATCCCGTGTGGGAGAGCTCCGTTCCCTCCGTTGCGGAAGTGAGCGACAAGGGTCTCGTCGTCGGCAAGGAGGCGGGGCAGACGGTCATCACCGTGCACCCGAAGAGCGGCGATTCGGCGGCGCTCACCTTTACGGTGAATGTCTCGGGCGATCCCGTTGCACCCTCCATCCGCGAAGTGGAACTTTCCGACTACTCTGTGTCGCTTGAACGCGGCGAGTCCAAGACGATCTCGGCAAGCATTTTGCCCGCAAGCAATGCGGCGGATGCGCACATCACTTGGTCGAGCACGAGCGCCAACGTGAGCGTCACGCCCGATCCTGCCGACCCGTCGAAGGCGACCATCAAGGCGCTCCGCTCGGGTTCTGCCATGATCACCGCGCGTGTGGACGGTACCTATATCAATGCGAGCTGCTCGGTGCGCGTCAAGGAAGAGTACTATGTGGATAGCGTGTATCTCAAATCGTACACGGGGCGCGGGGATGAAAACGGCGTCGTCAAAGTTCCCGATGATCTCGGCATCGCTTACATCTATCCGATGGCGTTCTTCAACAATCCGTATATCACCAAGATCATCCTCCCCGAGGGCGTGCAATATATCATGAACGCGGGCATCTACGGGTGCGATAATCTCGAGGAGATCGTGTTGCCCGAGAGTTGTATCGATCTGCAGACATTCTCGGTCGCGTGGAACCCCAAGCTCAAAAAGATCAACACGGAGCACGTCCAGACCATCGGCGCGCGCGCCTTTGTGTACGATACCGCGCTGGAAACCATCGACCTGCGCCGCGTAACATACATCGGCGCATTGGCGTTCGTGGGCTGCTCGGGGCTCAAATCGGTGGATTTGAGCAAGGTGGGCACCATCGGCGAACAGGCATTTGCGGATTGCTTCGGCCTCACGGAGCTCGTGTTGCCCGAGAACACCTCGATGGGAATGGCGGCGTTCTATGAATGCACCGGGCTGAAACGCCTCACCGTATACGGCGGACAGATCGGCCTTATGGCTTTCCAGAACTGCACCGGGCTCACCGACGTCACCTTCGTCGGAGATGTCGATATCATTGAACAGCAGGCGTTCTACGGATGCACGGCGCTCAAAAACGTCAATTTCCTCGGATCGGTCTACGAAATCGGCGACATAGCGTTTGCAGGTTGCACGGCGATTGAATCGTTCAAGCTGCCCGCCGGGCTCACCAAACTCGGGCGGCAGGTGTTTGCCAACTGCAACGGGATCAGAAAAATGGAAGTCGATAAGGACGCCCATCTTCTCGAACTCGATATCGGTGCGTTCGTCGGAACCTTCAATCTTACGGAATTTGTCGTGGAGGAGGGGAACAAATACCTCGCCTCGCAGGACGGTGTTCTGTACGATAAGTCCATGGATCAACTGATCGCATATCCGTACGGGAAAGATACGACCACCTTCCGTGTCCCCGAGAGCGTACGCGTGATCGGACAGAACGCTTTCGCGGGCGTCGACCGCATCAGGACGATCGACCTCACCAACGTCGAACGCGTTGCAGAGCGTGCATTCCAGGAGTGCACCGCAAACATCATCGGCACGGAAAACCTCGTCTATATCGGCGCCAGCGCCTTCCAGGCTACGTCAATCACCACCTTCCCCATCTCGGAGGCGACGAAGTATATCGGCGATCTCGCCTTCTACGGTTGCACGTCGGTCACGCAAAGTGCACTCGACCTCTCCGGCGTCGAATATGTGGGGAATTATGCCTTCCTCAACTGCCCCATCAAGAGCGTCGCGATCGGCGACGATCTCAAAGAAGTCGGCATCGGCGCGTTTGCATACTGCACTGCGCTCACCTCGGTGGACTTCGGCGGGCTCACCTCGATCGCGCGCGAGATGTTCTACAATTGCACTGCATTGACACGGATCGAGATCCCCGCGACCATCGAGGAGATCGGCATGGCGGCGTTCTATCATACGACTTCGCTCACAAACGTTACGTTCAACGCGAAGGTCACGGCGTTGCCCGAATATTGCTTCTTTGAGTCCGGGCTCACTTCATTCAAAGTACCCGGTACGCTCCGCTCCATCGGCGCGCATGCCTTCGAGAGCACCTCTCTCACGTCGTTTGATTTCAACTATATCGAAACCATCGGCGAGAGCGCGTTTGAAGATTCGAGGATCGGGAGCGTGCAGGCGCCCAACTTAAAAGAGATCGGCGCGCGCGCGTTCTACGATACCAATGTCTCTACCGTGACCGCGAGTATGGCAACGTCGGTCGGCAGCTACGCTTTCGCGCGTTGCACGTCGCTCACGCAGGCCTCGCTTCCGAGAGCAAAGTCGATCGGAAGCAGCGCGTTCGACGGCTGCACGAAGTTGCGGAATCTCTACATCGGGGCGGCGGAGACCATCGGCAGTGCGGCTTTCCGCAACACGAGCGAACTGCGCAATCTCACGATCGACAGTGCGCAGACCATCGGCGCGAACGCATTCGACGAGTCGGGGATCGCCACACTCAACTTGCCCAACCTGCGCTCCGTGGAGGAGCGGGCGTTCTCGGGTGCAACGTCCCTTCGTTCCATCGATGTCGGCCTATACAATAATTATTTCCTCACGGAGGACGGCGTGCTGTACCAAAAGAACAGCGGCAACTTCTACACCCTTGTCGTCTATCCCCTCGGCAGACCGGGTACCGAGTACTCCGTCAAAAAGCGCACCATCAAGATCGGCGCCTATGCCTTCTATGAGAATACCAACCTCACGAAGATCGTGCTGCCCGAGCACCTCAAAGTCATCGGCGTGGGTGCGTTCTACCGCGCAAGCAAGTTGGAGCGCATCGAGATCGGCGCCGTCGCGGCTCCCACTTTGGAAAGTATCGGCACGAAGCAGAGCGGAGGCCTTGTGAACACCTACAACAATTTCAAGGATGAACTCGGCAGGGGCTTCACGATGCAATGGATCGTCCCGAAGAATGCCACGGGGTACGACAGCTATATTTGGAGAGAATATCTCGGCCAGCGCATTGAGCGGACGAACCAAGACGCCATCAATTCGAGTGCACTCAACTTTATTGACCGTGTCAACGCACTTCCGTTGCTCTCGGGCGATGAGCGTGCCGCCGAGATCACATCGCTTCTCAGCATGTACAACATGCTCGACGCAACGCAGAAGCAATTCTCCGAAGTCGCCGATGCCTACGCGCGGTTGCGTGCGGCGGGCGGCGTCTCCTATGTCGTCGAGGCTACGGAGCCCGCGGCTGCGGAGCAGAGCGGCTCTGCGGGGAGCTACGCATGGATCGCCATCCTTGCGGCGGTGCTTGCCGTCGCGTGCGGCGCGGTGCTCGTCATCTGCCGCAAGCATACGGGAAGGAGGGAGAAATAAGCCATGAAAAAGTTAAAGACATTTCTTCTGATCCTGCTCTGCGCCCTCTTTGTCGGCGCGCTCGCCGCGTGCGGCGGCGGGAAGAAGTATACCGTCACGTTTGAGACGTACGGCGGTACGCAAATCGAATCCTACGTGTTGAAGAAGGGCGCCAAGATCGAGCGCCCCGCCGATCCCGAGAAGGCGCTGTTTACCTTTGCGGGATGGTATGCGGATGACGAATTTGAGCAGGAATTCGACTTTACGCAGAAGATGCCCGAAAAAGATGTCACGGTGTACGCACGCTGGACTTCGGAGACGAGTTCCCGCGTCTCGTACGACAGCATGGGCGGCTCCCCCGTGGAGCCCTCCGTCGGCATCGTGGGCAGTCCGCTCACCGCGCCCGCCGATCCCACGTACGAGGGGTACAAGTTCGGCGGTTGGTATGCCGATGCCGACTGCTCCGTCCCGTTCACGTTCACCACGTTCCCCGCGGAGAGCACCACGGTCTATGCGAATTGGATTGACGATCCCAACTACGCCTATATCGACTATGTGGGCAACGGCAGCCGTCTGGCGCGCGTGCCCGTGCGTAAGGGGGAGACCTATTCTGCGCCCGATTTCCTCGGGAACGGAAAAGATGGGCTTGCCGCATTCAGCGGGCAGTCCGTCATCCTCTCCGATTGGTACAGCGATGCAAATCTCACCCAAAAGCACACCTTCGGCACGGCAAACGGAAACGTCACGCTGTATGCGAGCTATTACTCGGCGGGTCTTGAAATTACAAACGGCTCGGTCGTGCGCTACAACGGCACCGATTCCACGGTGTTCATCCCCGAACGAATCGCGGGTGACACGACGCCCGTCACGTCGGTGGGGGATCGTGCCTTTTCCGGCAACAACGATGTGAACAACATCTCGCTGCCCGCCTCCATTGAGTCGGTGGGCGAGCAGGCATTTTACAGGTGCGAATATCTCGTTACCGTCAACCTCCCCGACACGCTTGAAAGCATCGGCGCGTATGCGTTCTTCGCTTGCAGCCGCCTCACGTCCTACGGCGATATCACGGGCGTGGACGAGATCCCCGAAGGGCTCTTCCTCGGCTGCAAGAAGCTGTCCGCCGTCACGCTCTCCCAAACTGCGACGTCGGTGGGCGCACAGGCGTTTGCCGACTGTGAGAACCTCACGGAGATTACCCTTCCCGCACAGGTGACCGCAGTTCCCGCGGGGCTCTTCGATGGGTGCACGCGGCTGAAAAAGGTGGTTCTGCCCGATGCGATGACGCAGTTCGGCATGGATGCGGACAACGAGTACGCAGGGCGCGTATTCAACGGTTGCATCGGCCTTGCCGAGATCGTGCTTGCAAGTTCCAATCCGAATTTCGGGACGATCGACGGTAGCCTGTACCGCATCGAAGGCGGCGATCCCGTGGAACTTCTGTACTACGTCCGCGGGAACGAGAAGGATACGGCATTCGCTTTGCCCGATGGCGCATCCATCGCGGCGGGCGCGTTCAACGGCAATTCCACGCTCGAGAGCATTGTCGTCCCCTCGGCAACCGAGATCGCGTGCGGCGCGTTTGAGGGCATCCGCTCGTTGAAGTCGCTCACCCTTCCCACGTTTGAGGGCGGCTATCTCGGCTACTATTTCGGCGCGAGGGAAAAGCAGACGGATGGCAAATACAGTACATCCATCCCCGCGACGCTCACGAGCGTCACATTCACCTCCTCCGTCACGGAAGTCGCCGATCACGCCTTCTACGGCGCAGTCGGTCTGGAGCAGGTCAGTGGGCTCGGCGACGTCACTTCCATCGGGAAAGAGGCGTTCGCCTACACGCACCTCACCTCCTTCGAAGTCCCGTCCGGGCTTGCAGATCTCGGCGCTTCGGCCTTTGAGGGTTGCGCGGCGCTCGAGGCATTCTCAATGAGCGAGCCCTCGGAGAAGTACGCCGTTTACGATAGCTGCCTCTACCAGAACGTGCAGGGGCAGGCGTACGGCAAGCTCATCGTGGTTCCCGCCGCCAAGACGGAGATCGCCTTCGCCGATGAAGTCACCCAGATCGGCGTCGATGCGTTTGCGGACAGCGCCATCGAGGAGGTCGTCGTCCCCGATTCGGTCACGTTTATCGATTTCGCGGCATTCCGCGGGGTCAAAGCGCTCACCCGTCTCACCGTTCCGTTCATCGGAAGCCGCAGCGATCAGCTCACCTATATGGGCTATGTGTTCGGCAGCACCTTCGAGTATGAGGAGACGCAGGACAGCGAAAATACGGCTTACACTTCCTTGAAGGTTACCAATCCCGCCGATTTGCCCGCGACGCTCAAGAGCATCACGGTCAACAAGACGTATCCCGAGATCCCGGACGGCGCGTTTGCGTATTGCACCGGGCTTGAAGAAGTCAACTTCCCCGCGGGCAGCGCCGTCACTTCCATTGGAAAATACGCCTTCTATTACACTTCGCTCGCCGCGTGGGATTTCACGGGCGTGGAGACAATCAAAGATTTCGCCTTCCGCCTTTCTTCGCTGAATGAGGTCGCACTTCCCGACGTTCGGGATATCGGGTATGGGGCATTCTCGATGATCGAACCGCTCAAAGCCATCTCCTTCGGGGAGGGGCTCACGACGATCGGTGCGCAGGCGTTCTGTGCTGCGGCCGAGCAGATCGATTCCACGCACATCGCGTTCAGCTCCAATTTCAGCGGCGAACTCGTCATCCCGTCCACCGTCACGGAGATCGGCTCCGATGCCTTCTTCGGCCTCGGCATGCTGTACGACAACACGCAGAACATTCCCGCCACCGACTTCTCCGTCCGCTTTGCGACGGATGAAGAAACAGGAAAATCCGCGCTCACAACGATCGGCAACGGTTCGTTTGCGTACAGCGCACTCCGTACGGTCGCCATTCCCGCAAGCATCACCTATATCGGGGCGCAGAGCTTCCAGTATTGCGATTACCTCGTGTCCGTCACGATCGGTTCCGCGGAGGAGAACAGTGCGATCGCGGATATCGGCGCGCTTGCCTTCTCGTTCTGCGGCGCTCTTCGGGATTTCACCATGCACGTGAGCGCAGTCGTTACCATGACGCTCTGGCAGAGCAGCCGCGATATCTTCTACTCTTCTTCCGATAATTTCGCCATCTACGTGCCGCAGACCTTGGTCGAGGCATACCGAGCGGCAGACAACTGGAAGACATACTCGAACCGCATCGCGGCGATCGCGGAATAAGGAGGCGCCGATTGAAACGCAAACACATCAAATTCATTCTCATCGCCGCCTGTCTGATGCTTTTTGCGGGCGTGCTCACGGCGTGCCGGCAGGACATCTTAACGCTTGGTGACCTCAAAGAGCGGGGGTACGACTGCGAAGTGGTGTTCGACTTAAACGGCGGCACGTCGGGCAGCCGTGAGCTCACAGAGCTGAAACAGTACGCAAAGAGCGGGTCTCCCATTGTCCGCCCGGGCTCCAACACGGCCAGCGGCAAGGAGCCTACGCGGGAAGGCTACACGCTCGGCGGCTATTACCGCGGCACGAAGACGGTGGTCTCAACGGATGAAGATGGGAACGCTACGGAGTACTATATCACCTACGGCGAGAAGTGGGATTTCGCAAAGGATCGGGTCACGGGCAATCTCACGCTCTACGCCAAGTGGCTCAAAGACTACGAACTCGTCATTCACTACGGTGAAGATTTTGCCGAGACGCAGACGGTCTTCGTCGACCAGTCGGAAGACGGCACGCCGCTTGCGCTCAAACGGCCTGTGATCAAAGATTACACCGTCATCGCCTTTTACGATAGCAAAGAGAAGGCGGAGGCAAAGAACGAGGCCGAAGCGCTCGAATTTCCCTATGAGAACACCGCGGATAAGTTTTCGGATGAGACCCCCACGTGGGATATCTGGGCGGATGCGATCAAGGGCACCTTCACCGTCGTCCGCACGGCGGCCGACTTCAAATTGAGTTCGGCCACCAACATCTATCTTCTTGCGAATATCGACTTCGGCGGGGCGACGCTCTCCTTCCCCGATGTCTACCAAGGCAAGTTCTACGGAAACGGACACACGCTTTCCAATTTCAAGGTCGAGCGGCTCTCCGAGGATAAGCCCGTCGATAAATATCTCGGTCTCTTCGGCACCCTTGCCGGTGTGGCGGAGATCCGCGATGTCACGTTCGACGAAGTTACGCTGGACATCACCGCAACCAATCCGCTTGTCAACCACTACTATGTGGGCGCATTTGCGGGCAGGGCGGTGGAAGGAGCTACGCTCGAAAAAGTGACCTTCAACGGTACCATGACCTATAATATTGCGGGTCAGACCGTCGGAGAACCCGAGATCGACGAATTTATCTGCTCGGTCGATGCCGGCGCCAACATTTCCGATTGCCACCACACCGTTACGTTGATCGACGCCAAACCGGCGGAATAAAAATCAATTGAAAAATATCGAACTGATTTAGGAGGATCTATGAAAAAGAAACACATTTTGCGCATCGCGTCTATGGCGATCGGCCTCACAATGGCGGTGGGGCTCGTATGCGGCTCCCTGACGGCATGCGGCGGGAAGGGCGGCGATCGGCCGCTCGTTCTGAGCAGCGAACAGCCCGACGGCGTATTCAATCCCTTCTTCTATACGTCGGGCGCCGACGGCGACGTCGTGGGCATGACGCAGATCGGCATGCTCTCCACCGATAAAAACGGCGAGATCGTCTCCGGCGCGGATGAGCCCTGCGTCGCGATTGCGCACAGCGTCGTCACCACGGGTTCCCGTGAGGATCAAAGCAATCCCGACGACTATTCCAACTACTACACCGACTACTACTTCGCCATCAAGGACGATATCAAGTTCTCGGACGGCACGCCGCTCACCATGAAGGATGTCCTCTTTAACATCTACATGTATCTCGATCCCGCCTACACGGGTTCGGCGACCATGTACTCGGTGGATATTCAGGGCTTGCAGGCGTACAGAACGCAGACCGCGGATGAAAACGAACAGCAGGGGTTTGAAACTTTGATCAGCGACAGGGTGCTTGCACGCGTACAGAAGATCACCGACTGGGCGAAGGACACCGAGCAGGATTTCGACGATTTGGATGAAACCTCCCGCGACGACCTCGATAAGATCGACGAACTGTTCAAGGAAGAGGTCGCTTCTGACTGGAATACATATATGACCGCCGACCTCAAGGACTACGATAAATATGTCGATGAGAACGGCAACAAGATTTATACCGAGAATTGGCAGGTGTTCCTCTCCGCCTACGGCGCATTCACAACGGAGTTGCAAACCAATGCGGATAAGACCAAAAAATGGTACACGTACGAGAACAACGTGCCGGACAGCGTCGCCAAGACCAAGGAAGCGCTCACGGAATACGTGTTCGGCTTCATGTTGAGCAGGAGCCAGCTCAAGACGTATAAGACAAATGTCTCCCAGATCATCACGTACTACGCAACGGCGAACACCTTCCGCCAGTATCTCCGCGGACAGGTGATCAAGGATATCCTCGCAGAGCGCGGAGGGATCCTCTATAAGACCATCTCGGGCATCACCGCGGAGCACGGCACCACCATTCCCGGCGAAAACGGAGAGCTGAAGCAGCTCGGCAAGGAGTGCGATATCCTCCACATCCGCATCAACGGCGAGGATCCCAAGGCCATCCAGAACTTCGGCTTTACCGTTGCGCCCATGAATTACTACACCGCGCCTTGGAGAAAGGCGCACCCCGGAACGAAGGAGTTTTCCACCGACGCGGGCAACGAGTACTACGGCGTAGAGTTTGCCGATTCCGAGTTCATGGATAGCATCCGCTACATTCAGGTTCCCATGGGCGCCGGCCCCTATCGCGCCACCACCGTGAACGGCTCCGATGCGGCAAATATCGCAAATGTCAGCAAGAGCGCCTTTTTCAGCGACAATATCGTCTATCTCGAGAGCAACGAAAACTTCTTCCTCGGCGCTCCCAAGATCAAGTTGCTCCGCTACAAGGTCGTTTCCTCCTCCCTGCTTTACGATGCGGTACTCAACGGCGAGATCAACTACGCCTCTCCCTCCGGTACCATGGAGGTCTTGAACAACCTTCAGCACAAAGATAACAAGAAGCTCGACTACACCCTCACCGAAAACCTCGGCTACGGCTACATCGGCATCAACGCAAGCTATGTCCACGACCTCAACATCCGTAAGGCGATCATGTATGCGATGGATACGCAGCTCTGCATCGACTATTACGGCAGCGATACCCTTGCGTCGGCGATCTATCGTCCCATGTCCAAGGTTCTCTGGTGCTATCCCGAAGATTCCAAACCGTACTATCCTTTTTCTGAGAATCTGACCGATCCGAGCAAACCTTATAACGCAGTGACGAATCCGGCGGACGGTCACAAGTCCCTTGAACTCGCACAGGAGGCGGGCTACTATGTCGGCAGCGATGGGAAACTGGTCAACGGCAACGGCGATCGCTTAAAGTTCACCTTCACCATCGCGGGCGACAGCACCGATCACCCCGCCTATAACTGCATGAACAAAGCGGCGGAGATCTTGAACAATATCGGCTTCGATGTCACCGTCACGCGCGATTCCACCGCGCTCTCCAAGCTCGCCGCGGGGCGGCTCGAAGTATGGGCGGCTGCGTGGAGCTCCTCCTCCGACCCCGATATGTATCAGGTCTACCACAAGGATTCGTCGGCGACCAGTATCCTCGCATGGGGCTTCCCGTGGATCAAGACCGCAACCTCGGCCGACGGCACAACAGTTACCGAACAGAAAGAGCTTCTCGATGAGCTCGCCGTCCGCATCGAAGAGGGCAGAGAGACGACAGACAAGGATGAACGTACGCAGATTTATTCCGTGTCTACGGGTTCCGATATGGGAAGTCTCTGCGCACTCGACCTCGTCATGGAGCTCGCCGTCGAGCTTCCCACCTATCAGAGAGGGGCGCTCTACGTCTATCAAAAAGGGCTCTTCTCCGAGGAATCCCTCGCAAAGTTCTTCAAGGAGAAAGCCACGGCGTTTGCATCCCCGCTCAACCGCATCTGGGAGATTGAGTTCGCCAAGTAACAAAAAAAGAAAACGGCACGCCGTGCCGCAACAATGTGCGGCACGGCGGGGCAAATGTGAGAAAACATGGTAAAATACATCGTCAAGCGAATTTTATATTCCATCCTCATCTTGTTCGTGGTATCCATCATCTTGTACATCCTCGTACGGTGTTTGCCGATGGATTACGTGGAGCGGAAGTTTCTCTCGCAGGCAACGCAGGGCACCATCAGCCCCGAGGAACTCTACCGCATCAAGGAATTATACGGTCTTGCCGACAGTTCTTTCGTCGGGATCTTGCGCGGCTATTGGAATTGGCTCATCTCGGCGCTCTCGGGCGATTTGGGCACGTCCTTCCTCTATAACCAGCCCGTCACCACCGTCATTTCCAGCCACATGTGGGTCTCCTTCGGCATCGCCATCGCGGCGTATGTGTTGGAGTTCGTCATCGCCATCCCGCTCGGCATCAAGGCCGCCACGCGGCAGTACGGCGCCATCGACTATACGACCACCGTCTTTGCGATGATCGGAATCTCTTTCCCGTCCTTCTTCATCGCCATCCTTCTCATCAAGGTGTTTGCCTTCCAGCTCCATTGGTTCCCCGCGACGGGCATTCTCGATGCCACGATCGACTGGGCGGGCGATCCCATGGGCAAATTCGGCAATCAGCTGTGGCACATCGTGCTCCCCATGCTCGCCATCACCATCATCTCGGTGGGCGGGCTCATGCGCCATACGCGCACCAACACGTTGGAAGTTCTCAATCAGGATTACATCCGCACGGCGCGCGCCAAGGGGCTTTCGGAGCGCACCGTCATCTACAAGCACGTGTTCCGCAACACCATGGTCCCACTCGTCACCATGACGGCGGGCATCATCCCCAGCCTCTTCGGCGGCATGATGATCTTGGAGCAGGTCTTCGGGCTCCCCGGGATCGGGCAGATCGCGTACAATGCGTTGCAGCAGGGCGATATTCCCTTCATCATGGGGTATAACATGTTTATCGCAATTCTCACCGTGCTCGGAACGTTGCTATCGGATATTATGTATATGATCGTCGATCCGCGCATCAAAATCAGCAAATAGAGGAGACCGCTCAAATGCAAGAAGAAGAAAAAATCATACAACAGGAACAAGAAGCGGTGTCCGAGCCCGCGCCCGAAGAAGCGCAGGCGGCAAGCGAGCCGGTGGAGTCCGTTGCCGACCGCGTGCGCATCATCTCGCCCTTCCGCCTCGTCATGAAGCGGTTTTTCCGCTCGCGTCTCTGCGTTGCGGGGCTCATCATGTTCGTCTTTCTGTTTTTCTTTTCCTTCCTCGGGCCCGTGTTCGTCAATTGGAAGGAGGGCGAGGTCGACCGCTCCGGTACGGGCGATACCGCTTCCTACTGGGAGATGGAAGTCACGGATGAAAACGGCGACAAGTATTTAGTGTATGCCGAAGAAGTGACCAAGTCGGAAACCAATTCGCACGCCGCGCCCTTCACGTACAGCAACGAAGAAAACGGCAGACTGCACGTCTTGGGCACCGATAAGGACGGCCGCGATATCTTCGTGCGCCTCATGTACGGCGGCAGGCTCTCCATCATGTTGAGCTTTTTGGTCGTGCTCATCTATACCATCATCGGCGTCGTCTTGGGTGGCCTTGCGGGCTACTTCGGCAAGTGGGTCGATCAGATCATCATGCGGATCGTGGATATTCTGAACTGTATCCCGTCGCTCCCCATTCTGCTCATCATCGGCGCCATTCTCGAAAGTACGGGCGTCGCCGCGGGCATGCGAATATACATCATGATGGCATGTCTTGCGCTCCTGAGTTGGACGGGCGTCGCGCGGCTCGTCCGTGGGCAGATCCTATTTTTGCGCGAACAGGAGTACATGGTGGCCACGGAGGCGCTCGGGTTCAGCCCCGGGCGGAAGATCTTCCGCCATCTCATTCCCAACGTCATGCCGCAGCTCATCGTTTCCATGACACTCGGGCTCGGCAGCATCATCCTGTATGAGGCGACCTTGAGCTTCATCGGCCTCGGTGTGCCGCCGGAGGCGGCTTCGTGGGGGCAGATGGTGCAATCCGCTGTGGGTAACACCGCCATTCTCAACTACTACGTCGAATGTTGGCTTCCCGCCGGCATCATGATCATTCTCGCCGTTCTCGCATTCAACTTCATCGGCGACGGACTTCGGGACGCGCTCGATCCCAAGATGAAGAGGTAAGGTATGGCAGAGAAAAAGAAATTTACGGCGCGGCTGAAAACGTGGTACAGGCATGTCACCCACAAGGATGATCCGCACTATATCTCCGGCAGAGAGGCGCGCAAGATCTCGCGCGAAAACGCCAAGACGACGCGCGAATTTGAAAAGAAAAAGCGCCGCAGGGTGAGCGAGGCGGAGTACACCACCGAGATGAAGGATCCGAACAACATCTTGGAGATCGAAAATCTCTGCACCTACTTTTTCACCGATGCGGGCGTCTCCAAGTCGGTGGACGGCGTCAGTTTCGAGATCCCCAAGAGCTCGGTCGTCGGCGTCGTCGGCGAATCGGGCTGCGGTAAATCGGTCACGTCGCTCTCCGTCATGCAGCTCGTACAGGCGCCGCAGGGGCAGATCGTAAACGGCTCCATCCGCTTCCAGACGCAGGATTACAGGCGCGGAGAAGACGGCAAGCCCATTCCCATCTGGGAATACGAGGAAAAGGACGGCGAAACGGTCATCAAAACGGAGCCCAAGAAGGATAAGAAGGGTCGCCCCGTTCTCGATAAAGAGGGGAACCCCGTCATGGTGCCCGTACAGGCAAAGGACGGCAACGGCTTCCCCGCCTTCGAGATGGAGGAAAAGACGTACGACATCGCCAAGATGCCCACGAACGACATGCGCAAGATCCGCGGGAAAGAGATCTCCATGATCTTTCAGGAGCCCATGACGAGCCTCAACCCGCTGTTCACCATCGGCAATCAGCTCGACGAAGTCGTGCTTCTGCACACGCCGGGGGCGGACAAGGCAATGGCGAAGGCGCGCTCCATCGAGATGCTCAATTTGGTCGGCATCGCCATGGCGGACAATGTGTACAAGAGTTATCCGCACGAACTCTCGGGCGGCATGCGCCAGCGCGTCATGATCGCCATGGCGCTCGCGTGCAACCCCAAGCTCATCATCGCGGACGAGCCCACCACGGCGCTCGATGTCACCATTCAGGCGCAGGTCTTGGATCTTCTCAAAGCCATCAAGGAGAAGATCAACGGCAGCATCATGCTCATCACGCACGATTTGGGAGTCATCGCGGGCATGGCGGACTACGTCGTCGTCATGTACGCGGGGCGCGTCATCGAAAAGGGCACGGTGGAGGATATCTTCGATACCCCCATGCACCCCTACACGGTGGGATTGCAAAAGAGCAAGCCCGTCCTCAACAAGGATAGCGATTGGCTTTACAGCATCAAGGGGCAGGTTCCCAACCCCATCGACATGCCCAAGTATTGCTATTTCAGGGATCGCTGCGAACGCTGCGGCAAGCAGTGCGAAGGCGAATATCCGCCGCTCGTGCAGGTCTCTCCCACGCACAGCGTGGCGTGCTACTATGCGGGCGGAAAGGAGGAAGAGAAATGAGCGTCGAGCAGCAAACCGCGGCCGCAGAGGAGACGGCGGAACAGGAGAACCCCAACATTCTCGAGGTACGCGATCTCAAAAAATATTTCCTCATCCGCAAGGAGTGGAAGATCGTCAAGGAGAAGGTGCCCGTAGCGCCCGCCCCTACGCCCGCTCCCGCGCCCGCAGAGGGCGAAGGGGAGGCCGCCGAGGCCGAACCCGAGGCGCAGCCCGAAGAGGCAGAGAAGCCCGCAGAACCGCCGCAGGAGGCGTTTAAGACCAAGCACAAGCTCGAATACCGCAAGACGTACGTCAAGGCGGTGGACGGCGTGAGTTTTAATATCGCCCACGGCGAGACCCTCGGCATCGTCGGCGAGTCGGGCTGCGGCAAGAGCACGATGGGCAGGAGTATCCTGCGCCTGCACGAAATCACAGCGGGCAGCGTCGTATTCGACGGGAAGGACATCACCAAGATGAAGGCGTCCGAGCTCCGCAAGATCCGTCCGCAGATGCAGATCGTCTTTCAGGATCCGTACAGCAGTCTGCCGCCGCGGCTCCCTGTCGGCGAGATCATCGGCGAGGCGGTCAAGGTGCACGGCATCGTGCCCAAGAGCGACTACCGCGACTACATCATCTCCGTCATGCGCAAGTGCGGCTTGCAGGATTTCTATTTCGACCGCTATCCGCATGAATTTTCGGGCGGCCAGCGCCAGCGTATCTGCATCGCGCGCGCCCTTGCATTGAAGCCCAAGTTCGTCGTGTGCGATGAACCCGTCTCCGCGCTCGATGTCTCCATTCAGGCGCAGATCGTCAACCTGCTCAAAGAGTTGCAGCAGGATATGCACCTCACGTACATGTTCATCTCGCACGATCTGTCCGTCGTCAAGCACATCTCCGACCGCGTCGGGGTCATGTATCTCGGCAATTTTGTGGAGATGGGGTCGAAAAACGCCATCTTCAACAGCCCGATGCACCCGTACACCTTGGCGCTTCTCTCGGCAGTTCCCGTGCCCGATCCGCACTATCACGTGAACCGCATCATCTTGGAGGGGGATATCCCCAGCCCCGCCAATCCGCCCAAGGGCTGCAAGTTCCACACGCGGTGCTCGCACTGCATGGATATCTGCAAGGAAGTCGCGCCCAAGTTCATCGACTACGGCGGCGGCCACCTCTGTGCATGCCACCTGTACCCGCAGGACGAGCCCGAGGCGCAGGGGTAAGTATGTTCCGCAAGAAGAAACTTCCGCCCAAGGACGGCGGCAACCCGACCGCCGAAGAACCGCCGGAGCAAGCGCTTCCCGACAATTGCCAAGCGTCCGCCAAGGAAAAGGGGGAGCCGCTCCCGCAGGAGAGCAGCCCAGACAGTGGCCAAACGGTCGCCGCACCGCCCGCCAAGGGAAAGAGGAAGCGTCTCCCGCCCGGCGACGACGGCAGAACCATCGCGGATATGAACGTCGATGGCATGCCGTGGTACAATCCCACGATGGGCAAGGTCAAGAATGAGGATAAGCCGACGCGCAAGGAAAAGCGCGCGCTGATCCGTGCGGGATACCTCGCATATTTGCCCGCCTTCCTCATGGTTCTTTTGGGCTTTACGGCGGCCGTGCTGATCATCTATCTCTGGATGCACGGATGGACTTTTTGAACTCCATTCCCACATTTCCCCCTCCGAGGGGGAATTTTTTTGCTCCTGTTTCTACCGAGCCCGCATCGCGGACGAGCGCATCTTACCTTCCCCTTTGAGGGGAAGGTGTCACGTAGTGACGGATGAGGTGTATATATTTGCTCCGCCTTATTCCAATATAGGGCGTTCCGCAGAGACGGGGGACATTCCCTCATACCGAGCGCCCCGCTATCAATTGTCATTTCGAGCAGGCGCCCGCGGCTGTTGCCGCGGGCGCCGTCGTCGAGAAATCTCCACCTTGTCCCTCGCCGAATGAATAAACGCGTCATTCTGAAGCGCCGCCCGCGCCCTGCCCCTTGTGGGGCAGGGCGCGGGCGGCGCGAAGAATCCCGAAAAACGCAGTCCGTCTTGCCCCCGCCGTGGGAGCCTTTCCGCAATAGGCGATAGGGGACGCACCGTATCATGATCCCCCCCTCGGGTATGCCGCGGGGAGGGGCACAAGGGGAGGGGCAACAAAAAGTGCTTTCCGCCGCGCCCCGCTCCGTCCGCCGTCCCGTTCCCGCCGCAAAAAATATCCCCCGCGCAACCGCACGGGGGCATGTAACGTAAGAATTATTCAGTTGTCGGGCAGATACTCCCTTGCCCGCTTGCTATTCCGACCTGCGGTTTTGCGCATGACCGTCGCGTTCGGCATTCACTTGCGGTGGGGGGTCTCTCGACTTTCACTCTTCGTTCAGGCGCTTGCCTGTTGCGGCTTTTCTGCTTCTCCGCTTTCTTTCAAAGCCGAGTCTTCTCCGCCCCTATCATATCATGGTACACCGGTCTGTCCTCCTTCTACGTTTCCTTGCGTCCTTGGAGAATGAATTTCTTCATATCGTAGTACCTCCCGATATGAGATTTTTTGGGGATGCGTGCCTTCCTTCACCGTTCCCCCTGTGAACGCGAACTTTCCCGCCCGCCTTTCAGTCTGTTGCCCTTATAAGTTCAGGTACCTGTTGTGCATTGGAGTTTTCCTCCTTGCGTGTTATCCGCTAACAAATTTTGATAGTTATTTTCTCTTTCTGGCTTCATTATAGCATATAATTTTTATCTGTCAATAGTTTTCGGAAAATTTTTCCGAAAAAATTTTTACGCCCTTGCTACCACACCCGATCGCCGCCCGCCGCGCAAAAAGCGCAGCGGGCGGCGAAAGTATCTTCCCAAGCGCAGTCCCCTTATTTCATGGAGATGACCTTTGCGGAGACGTCCGCCTCGGCAACATCGAGCAGGGTGTCCTTCCAGCGGGCGTACTGTTTGAGGGAAGAGCGGTACAGCATGCGATTGAGCTTAAAGATATCGCACCCGCAGTCCTTTGTGGTCTGCCACAGGTCGCGGATATACCCGCCGAGGCGCTCCTCGGTGTTGCGGATGATAGTCGGCGTCACCGAATCGGAGGAGATATCCTCCATGGCGGCGGTCGTCCCGCGGCAGCACAGGCGCACGGTCACTTCGAGGGAGAGCTCCGCCCGCGGCGTACCGTCCGTTTTCAGCGCAACGCTGCCCTCGTTCTTCATCACGGTGAGGGTGACGGGTCGCCCGTCCTCCTCGGAATTGACGGTGCCCGTGGACATATTGCCTTGGAGCAGGCTGAAAGCAAGCGTCTGTTCGCGGGGGAGAAGCCCCACCATCGCGCCGTTTTTGAAGATGGCGGTCTCCTCCGCACTGTAAATTTTTTCCGAATTGCCGTCGCTCTCCGAACCGCCCGAGGAGCCAGAACCGCCCCCCGAGCCCCCGGAGCTGCCTCCCGAGCCGCTCTCTCCTTGGCTGCCCGCCTGATCGGTCATGCGCACGTAGGGGAGATAGGAGCTCTTGGATACGCCGTAGTAGTCGATAGCGAAGTCCTTCAAGGTGTTGGTCACCACCTTGCCCGAGCGCACGGCGGCGTCCGAGAAGAGTTTTTCGATGGCGAGGGAGGAGGCGTCGTCGATGGCGCTCTTGGAGGAGATGAGCTCGCCCGCCTTGCCCTCACACACGGCGAGAAGACAGGAATCGGGCATGTAGTCGTTGCGCAGAAAGTAGTTGAGAGAGGAGACGACGTCCTCCTTTGCGGCCTCCTCGCCGAGCACGATGAGGTCGCAGAACACGAGTTTGG
The DNA here is from genome assembly GCA_947629875.1 of uncultured Clostridia bacterium. Lineage (GTDB taxonomy): Bacteria > Bacillota > Clostridia > Christensenellales > Borkfalkiaceae > Gallimonas. The sequence goes on along the minus strand of CANRFK010000003.1, from coordinate 3,684 downwards.
GCACCCACCCCGTCTTGGAGAAGATGAGGGAGATGCAGTCGGAGACGGTCTGCCCCTCGGCCTCGATTTCCACGCTCGAAGTGCCGCCCGTCGTGCGGTCAGATCCCTTGGGCACGGCGATCTGCGCGGTGAGCGAGTACCCTTTCTCCGTCTTGTCGATGCCGGCGGCGAGGATGATGGCCGTCTTTTGGATATCCACGAGCCCGAAATCGTTGGAGAAAAAGGCAAACGCGACGACGGCGAGGAGCAAAAGATAAATTTTCATGGGCACGGTGTGCAGAAATTTACGCAGTTTCACGGCGGCCTCCCTTGATAAGGAACAGGAGCAGCAGTGCGGGCACCGCGAGGCAGAACACGGGGAAGAGCCAGAATACCGTCCCCGAAATCACTTTCAGCACGTCGGCGAACTTATAATCCAAGAGGAGCGAAAGCGCAAAGAGGAGCGCGCTTATGAGAATGCCGAGCACGGTGGGCAGGTATTTTTTCCGCCCGTACGCCTGCAGGGCGCATTCCGCGCACCCCTGCACGGGGAGTGCGCAGTAGAACGCCATCACGAGCGCGAGGGCATAGATAAACACATAGTCGATGCGCCCGAGCATGGTGATGCCCGAGTAATATTTGGAGGTCGCGGAGAAGGCGAACAGTTGATTGACCGCCGTCTCTTGGAAGATGCCGTAGAACGTCGCAAAGAAGAAAATGACGAACGCCCCGCCGAGGAGATAGAAGAGCGCGCCCTTCCACGCCATTCCCTTTTTATAGTCGATGTGCCCAAGCATGGGGATGAGGAGGGCGGCGTCGTAGAACCACGGAAATCCCGCCGCCGCGCCTTTCAGAAATCCCGCCCCGCCCGAAGCGCCCGCGGGCATCAGCGCGGCGTAGTCGGCGTTGGGCGCCGAGAGCGCGAGAATGCCTATAAGCCCCACGGCGGCGAGGGGACCCAAAATGTCCCACGTCCTGCCGAAACCCGCGAGCGGCTTCGCACACACGAACGCCGCAAAGAGGAAGTAGGGCGCAAACGAGACGACGGAGGGCAGCGTGTCGTAGAACACGTTCTGCACAAAGAGTTTTTGCTCCAAGAGGGGCAAGAGCGCCGCAAAGAGCAGAAAGAGCGCGAACACCGTGGAAAGCATCTTCGCCACGATTTTTCCGAACGCGCGCACGAGCAAATCGTACAACGTTTGCCCCTTTTTGGCGAGAAGAAGCACGCAAAACACCGCCGCCGCCTGCAACAGAAGGTGCGCAAGCAGGGGAAACAGCAGGTCGTTTTTGGAGAAGTTCGCAAGCTGTGCGGGCAGGAGAATGAGCTTCCCCACGGGCGCCACGCACGCGAGGAACAGATAAATTTGTCGGGAAGAAATTTTGTTCATCTCAACCTCCTCTTGTTGGGGCTTTTGAGGAGCCTCGGCCGCGTAGAAAGCGACCCCAGGTTGTATTTTACGAGGGAATCACGCAGGTCGTGCGCACGGAACGGGGAGAAGGGCGCAAGGAGCGGCACGCCGAAATTTTCCGTCGTCACGAGGTACAAAATGACGAACGCCGTCACGAGCACAATGCCGTAGGTACCCACGCTGCCCGCCACGAGCAGCATCACAAGGCGCACAACGCTCGTCTGTTCGATGAGGTTGGGCACGGCATAGAGGCCGATGCCCGAAAAGGCGATAATGATGATGGCGGGCGTGGAGACGAACCCCGCAGAGACGGCGGTCTCGCCCAAAACCAGCGCCCCGACCACGGAGAGCGCCATGCCGACGTACTTCGGCATGCGGATGCTCGCCTCGTTGAGAACTTCGAGAACGAGCAGCACGAGCAGCATCTCGAGCGACGGCGAGAAGGGGATATCACGGATGCTCCCCGCAATGGTGAGGAGCAGTTTCACGGGGAAGAGTTGCAGTTTGAAGAGCTGCGCCGCCACGTAGAAGGCGGGCAGGTAGATGGCAACGATGAGCGCAAACAGCCGCAGAAGCCGCGTAAAAGTCGCGCGGTAGGGCGGCACAAAGTAGTCCTCGCTCGATTGGAAATCCTCGATGAGAAGATAGGGCACGGTGAGCGCAATGGGCGAGCCGTCAACAAGCAGTCCCACGCGCCCTTCTGCTATTTTCGCGCAGAAGGTATCGGGCTTCTCGGTGGTGCCCACCTGCTTGACGAGCGAATAGGGGCGGGACGCCAAAAAGTGGGTGAGGTAGGAACTGTCGGGAATGTAGTCGATGTCGATCTCGCCGAGTTTCTTCTTGACGGCCTCCACGACCTGTTTTGTGGAGATGCCCTCAAGGTAGCACACGACGATCACCGTCTTGGAACGCCGCCCCACCTCCAACATATCCATCTTGAGCTCGCCCGTCTTAAATCTGCGCCGCACGAGCGAGGTATTGATCTTCACATCCTCGATGAACCCCTCGCGCGGGCCCTTCACCACAACGTCGGTGGAGGGCTCGGCAACGGCGCGCGTGAAAACTTTCTTCGTGCCCGCGATGATGCCCTCGTCCGCGCCCTCCCACAAAAGCACGGGATTGCCCGCCAAAATTTCCTCGCAGAGCTTTTCAAAGCTCTTTTCGGTGCGCAGTTCGGGCGAAGTGATCTTTTTGCCCACTTCCGCCGCCGCAGGTTCGCCCTCGTAGCGGAGGAGCGGCCGTATCACCTGTTCGCCGAGGAGTTCCTTGTCCGTGATGGGGTCGGCGTAGATGAGCGCAAACGCGAGCCCCTTCTCCGCAGTAAATTCAAAGGTGAGGGTATCCTCCGCGGGCAGCAATTTTTTGAGCTCCTTCAAGTCGCCCTTCAGTTTGCCCGTAATATTTTTCATATAAGGAGTATGGGGGATGGGAAAGAATTTATGCGGCGCCGCCGCGCTCCGCCATATCATCCGCCATATCAAAAGAGCCCCCTCCCCGCGGGAAGCGGAAAGGGGGGACGGTTCCCTATTTCAGCGCCGTAAGCAGCGTTGAAAGGGCGCGGACGAGCGCTTCGAGTTCGGCGTCCGTCAGGCTTTCCCCCGCATAGCGGATGATGGTCTCCTTCACGAATACGCCGATCTCCTCTTCGGGTCGCTCTTTGGCGCCCGCGAGCAGCTCGTCCGAGGCCTCCTCGCACTTCTCTTCGGGCACAATGCCGCCGAGAATGGGCGAGAGCGAGAGTTTGGTCTTTCCCTTCCTTATGAATTGCTCATAAAAAATGTAATACACCGTCGCCGCGGAGCCGCAGCCCAGCCCGCCTTCGAGCGTCGCCGCAATGCCCTCCGTAAATGGAAGGGCGCTCCACGTCACGATCGCCCTGTACGCCGCATACAGCACGATCCCGATGAGGAAGGGTAGAAAGACGTAAACTTTGTTCGGGCAGTTTTTGAGAACCGTCTTTTTGAGGAGGGCGGTGATGAGACACACGCCCGCCGCGAGAAGAAGAATGTCGGCGCCGTACTGTTCGAGCGCCTTCAAAAATTGCATGGCAGTCATTTTGCTTCTCCTTTGCCCGTCGCAATTCTATCGTACCACGCCCGTTCCGCCCTTCGCCCCCTATATGCCAACAATTTTTTGGCTCCCCCGATTGGGGGAGCTCCGCCGTAGGCGGTGAGGGGGTTCCCTTGCCCACCCCTGCGAGGGGTGGGTGTCACGAGCGCCGCGAGTGACGGAAGGGGTGTGTTCGCTCGCGCCCCTTACATCGCCCCCGCTCGTCCTACCGCGTCATTCTGAACCT
>CANRFK010000002.1 GCA_947629875.1 uncultured Clostridia bacterium | reverse complement strand
CTCATGGAGATCGACGTGCCCGTCATCATCGCGCTCAACATGATGGACGCGGTGGAAAAACAGGGCGATACGATCGACGCCAAGGAACTCGAACGCAAGATAGGGCTCCCCGTCGTCGCCATCTCCGCCCTGCACGGCACGGGCATCAAGGAACTCATGGATAGGGCGATCTCCGTCTCCAAAGAGAGGAGAGAGGGGACGACCGTGCTGCACGACAGCCCGCTTGCCCACCTCGTGTGCGACGTCACCATCGCCTTAAAGGGCGCAAAGGTGGGCGCGCCGCTCTTCCACGCCGTCAAACTCGCCGAGATGGACGAGATCGAGACGGGCATGCACCCCGAACTCGTCACCATGGTGGACGAATTCAAGGCGACCTTCAAGGACGACACCTTCGGGAACGATTTGGAGGCCGTCGTCGCCGACGCGCGGTATAAGTACATCTCCGCCAACTATTCCTCCGCCTACCGCAGGAAGGAGCGCAGAGAGCAACTTTCGCGGAGCGACAAGGCGGACAAGATTCTGACGCACAAAGTTTGGGGCATTCCCATCTTCATCGTCATTCTCTTCTGCATCTTCCACCTCACGTTCGCCGAGGACTTCTTCTACATCAACGGCTGGGCGTCGCTTGCGGGAAAGCCGCTTCCCACGCTCGCCGATTTGGGCTACGACACGGAGAACATCGGCGTACAGCTGCTCGCCTGTTTCTACGACGGCGCGGTGTTCTCGCCCGGGGTGATGCTGCAAAATCTCATGGGTTGGCTGACGGGGCTCGTCGGCATGGGCTTTGAACAGGCGTGTGCAAACGCGCCCGCATGGGTCTCGGGGCTCATCGTCAGCGGCGTCTGGGAAGGCCTCGCCGCGGTGTTGAGCTTTATTCCGCAGATCCTCGTGCTGTTCCTGTTCTTCTCCATCTTGGAGGATTCGGGCTATATGGCGCGCATCGCCTTCATCATGGATCGGATTTTCCGCCGCTTCGGGCTCTCGGGCAGGGCGTTCATGCCCATGATCATGGGCTTCGGGTGCTCTATTCCCGCCATGATCAACACGCGGACGCTCGCCGACGACAACGAACGGACGAGTACGGTGCGCGTCATCCCGTTCTTCTCCTGCGGGGCGAAGTTGCCCATCCTCACCGCCATTGCGGGCGGTATTTTGGGGGCGGCAGATGCGCCCATGGTCGACCTCATCGTGCTCTCCATGTATGTCTTGGGCATTCTCGTTGCCGTGACGACGGTCATTCTCATGCGCGCCACGACGATGCGGGGCGACGTGCCGCCCTTCATCATGGAACTCCCGCCCTATCATAAGCCGCTCTTCAAGGGGCTCATGATCCACCTGTGGGATAAACTCAAACACTTCGTCAAGAAGGCGTTCACCATCATCCTTGCCTCGACCATCGTCATCTGGTTCCTTTCGCACTTCTCGTGGGATTGGCATTACCTTGCCGACGAACAGATGGATATCAGCATCCTCGCGAGCATCGGCAAGCTCATCCAGCCCATCTTCACCCCGCTCGGCTTCGGCTCGCAGCTCGGGAAGGAGATAAACGGCGTGTGGGTGAACTTCGGCTGGGTGTTCGCCGTCGCCGCCATCACGGGGCTCATCGCGAAGGAGAACGTCATTGCGACCTTCTCCGTCCTCTGCGCGACGCTTGCGGCGGGCGCGGGACTCGGGTTCGAGGCGACCGAAGAGGGCGTAAACGAAGTCATGTTCCTCATTGGGCAGACGGGCGTCACCATTCCCGCGCTCATCGCCTTCATCGCTTTCAACATGCTCACCATTCCCTGCTTTGCGGCGTGTGCCACGGCGAGGGCGGAACTTCCAAAGGGCAAGTTCAAGTGGACGCTCCTCTTCTGGGTGGGCACCTCGTACACGGTCGCCATGGCCATCTATCTCATCGGCAGTTGGTGGTGGACGGTGTTCATCTTCGCAGCCGTTGTGGCGGCGGTCATCACGGGCATCTGGTTCTGGAATAAGAAACACCCCTTGAAGCAAAACGAGGCACCCATGTCCGAGGTTGAGGCTCACGAAGAGGCTGCCGAAGTCGCGGCGGCGGACGACGGGCAGGGGGAGGCCAAGCAATGAGTTGGTGGGAAATTCTCCTCATCATCGCGGCGGCGGGGTTCGTCGTTGCCGTGGCGGCGGTCTCCATTGTTCGCAGAAAGCAGGGGAAGAGCTCCTGCGACTGCGGGGGGAACTGCGCCGCTTGCGCGGGCTGTAAGTACAAACAGCCCCCCGAAAAAACCGACCATACGCAATCTCCATAAATCTTGTAAGAGCCATTCCCGCTGTGGAATGGCTCTTACGGTTTGGTGATAGTTTCGGAACCCCCTCCGTCACTGCGTGACAGCTCTCCCAAAAGGGGGAGCCGAGGGGGAAAGATACGCTCGCCTGCGCCGCGCCTGTTGGGTGTGGCGCAGGTTCGGTATGAGGGAGAGAGGAGGCTCGGCATGAGGAGACGGCGCAAACTCGGTATGAGAAGAAGAGCGAGAGGGCGGATTTGCGGAAAAGGGTTGCAAAAAGAGAGGAGATATGATATAATGCAAATGGTATAAAAGGAGGTGCGGAATGATAAGGTGCAGGCGCAAAATTTATCTGCTCATTTTGATCGTGCTATGTCTGTTTGCACTCGGCACGGGCATCTTTTTCGGCGTGCCGCGCGGGGAAGCATCCGCACAGACTTTCTTTGGGCAAAAGAATGTAGACGACCTCCGCAAAGCCGATCCCGCAGCCATCGCCAAGCTGGAAAAATACAGCGGCCGCGACTATGGCATCGTCTCTACGGTGAAAAACCAAGGTTCGTACAACCTCTGCTGGGCATTCGCAACTTACGCCGCCTCCGAAACATCCATGCTCCGCGAGGGGCTCGCGGTGCAGTCCACGGCATTCGATCTCGATGAGCGCGTCCTCGCCTACCGTGCCCACAACCCCGTGGGCGACCCCTTCCATCTCATCGACGACGATGTGAGCCAAGGTAACGGCACGTGGAACAAGGGCGGCTATGTGGAGACGGCGGGCAAGACGCTGTTGCAGTGGCGCGGCCCCACCATGCAATATTACGGCACAGACGATGAGACCGCCGTCCGAAAAGAGGACTACGAGATCAAATACAAGCTCGAAAACATGATGACCGTGAAGTATTCGGTGGACGATGTAAAACTGCTCGTCGCGGAGTACGGCGCGGCGGCGTTTTCCTTCCCCATCCACAACTATTCGTACGGCGGCTATACGATCGATAAATATTTCAACAATATCAACCAATCCAAGCATAATCCGCACGCGTGCATCATCGTCGGATGGGACGATACCATTCCCGCTTCCCAATTTACGCCCGACCACTCTTCCACGGACGGCGGTTGGATCGTCAAGAACAGCTGGGGGAGCACCTCCAACGATGAGGGGTATTTCTATCTCTCCTACGATTCCGACATCTACGACATTTGGGCGTTCGACTATGCAAAGGCGGACACGTTCGACAACCAATACCTCTACAACGGCACCATTGCCCGCGGCTCCGTCTCCGTGTACGGTGAGGACGACACCGCCCGCGCCGCGGCCATCTACTGCGCGCAGGGCGGCACGAGCGAGACGCGCGAGGCGCTCACCGCCGTCAACGTCGGCATCGGCGGGGAGGACGTCACCGTCAACATTTCCGTCTATACGGGGCTTCAGCCCAATTACGGCAACCCCTCGTCGCCGCAAAATAACCCCGTCTGCGGAGATCCCGTGGCGACCGCCTCGGCGAAGGTCACGCGGGACGGCTATTATACATTCTATCTCGATAAAAGCGTGCCCCTCGAAAACGGGGAGTCCTTCTCCGTCGTCGTCGAGGCGACGAGCGGAACGGAGAAAAAGGCACGCATCCTCGGCACGCAGGACTATTACAGCACCAACGACATGACGTTTGAGTACAAGAACGGCGCATGGAGCAATCTCAAAAATTACGGCAATTACTGCGCGCACATTCGCGCCTATACGCGGAACATCGCGCGGGAAGAGGCGGTCTCTTCCAATGACTTGCAGTTTGCCTCCATCCACCTCAACGAACACAATTTTGTGTACACGGGGTCGGAATTTATGCCAAAAGCGACGGTTACGCTCGGCGGAAAAACGCTCGAAGAGGGGCAGGATTTCGAAGTGCGCTACGAGAACAACAAGAATGCGCTCGGCAACGCCGTTGCAATCGCCGAGGGGCGCGGTGACTACACGGGCGAGACGCGGGCGTACTTCTATATCGCGCAGGCGAAAGAGGCGCCGAACAAGCCCGTCACAAGCTCCCAATGCCCCATCGTCGTGGGGAGCGAAGTGACCCACCTCGGACAAATTCCGCTGCCCGAGGGGTGGGAATGGTGCATCGACGTCGATCTCACGAAGTACGATAGCGACGAGCCCATGGGCTGGGCGATCAAATTCCCCGTGACGGACGGCAATTATGTGCCCAATGTGCACGACAAAGAGACAGGGGAGGAGTATATTCAGGCGGGCATCTATGTCAAACGCGAGAGTGTGCAGCATGCGCCCGTCTCCCTCGAGGATGCGGAAATTTCCGTGACGGGGGAATATTTCTACTCGGGCGAACACATCGTGCCCGAGGTCGTCGTGAAAGTGGATGGCTGTGTGCTCACACGGGGGATGCACTACAACGTCGTCTCCACCGCCGTCAATGCGGGCAGCGCCACGGCGGCCGTGGAGGGCACGTTTACCTTTACGGGGAGAAAGCAGTTTTCCTTCATGATAGAGAAGGCGCAGGAGCCGCCGCAGCTTGATTTGCCCGAGCAAATCGAGCGGGAAGAGGGCATGGAGACGCTCGGAGATATCAAACTGCCCACGGGGTGGAAGTGGACGGATGAAGAGATGCCGCTTTCCCTCGGCGCAGTGACGGCGCAGTGCGAATATGTGGGCACGGGCGCGGACAATTATGCGGTGCGCACGCGCGAGGTGACGTTTGAACTCGTGGAGAAGGAGGCGCCTCCCGAGCCCGAACCCGAGCCCGAACCCGAACCCGAGCCCGAACCCGAGCCCGAGCCCGAACCCGAACCCGAGCCCGAACCCGAACCCGAACCCGAGCCTGAACCCGAACCCGAGCCCGAGCCCGATCCGGGCGACACGGGCGGGGAAGGTTCCGGCGGCTCGGATAATACGGATAATACAGACAACGACAACGACCAAGAAAACGGTGCGGACGACACGAACGGTGCGCGGAAGGGCGGACTCTCTCCCGCGGCCATTGCGGGCATCTCCGTCGGCAGTGCGGCGGGCGCGGGGCTCATCGCCCTTGCGATTGTATTGCTGCGCAGGCGCTTATTGTAAGGCGCACGGAGATTCGGACAAAGGAGGCGTAATGTGGAGCGACGCAGACGTAAAATTTTATTGCTGATTTTGACAACGTTTTGCCTGTTTTCCCTCTTTTTGGGTGCAATTCTGTTTGCACCGCGCGCCAAGGCTTATGCCGCTTCTCCCGAAGAAAAGAATGCGGAGATGCTCCGAAACACCGACCCTGCCGTGCTTGCCGCGCTCGAAACCTACGACAGCCGCGAATACGGCATCGTGACCCCCGTAAAAAACCAAAGCAACGATCCGCTCTGTTGGGCGTATGCGACGGTAGCCGCCTGCGAGACTTCCATTCTCCGTGAAGGGCTCGAGGGAGCCGACGCCGCAACGCTCGATCTCGATGAGCGCAACCTCGGCTGGTGGGCGAACAACCCGCGCACGGACGAGTTTCATCTGATCGACGGGGACGTTCCCGCAGGCAACGGTCTTTACAGTACGGGCGGCGCCATGGAAGTGGCGGGCAAAACGTTCTTGCAGTGGATGGGACCCTCCGTCCAAGCCGAGCGCGACGAAACTTCCATTCAGAACGCCGCGCCGAGCCCTTACCGGCTCGAAGGGATGTTCACCTTCGATTATTCCATAGAAAACGTCAAAGCCGCCGTTGCAAAGTACGGCGCCGTGTCGTGCTCCTACTATTTCTATCGCGGCACCAAGATATTCAACTATCTCAACAACGCCGACGAAGCGAAAATCAACCCCCATTCGAGCATTATCGTCGGTTGGGACGATACCGTTCCCGCAAGCCAATATCGGCCGAAAGCATCTTCGCGGAACGGGGGATGGATCGTAAAAAACAGCTGGGGGACGGCGCAAAATCTCGAGGGGTATTTCTATCTTTCCTACGATTCGCAAATTTACGACGTCCGCGCGTTCGACTGCACGGAAGCCTCCGAATTCGACCATCAATATCTCTACAACGGCGTCATCAAGCAGGGCGTCTCCAAAATGACGGGGACAAAGGACGGCGTAAAGGCGGCGGCGGTCTACCGTGCACAGGGTGGCAGCGAGACGACTTCGGAGATGCTCACCGCCGTGAATATCGGCATCGGCGGGAAGGACGTCGGCGTGGAGATTTCCGTTTACAGACAGCCGAAGGCCGATTTCGATAATTTATTTTGGAGTGAAACGGATCCCGAGAGCGGGGAACGCTGTGTGAGCGAGCGTTTTTCGGGCGTCGGCGAGGGGTATCACACCTTCCGCCTCAAAGAGGCCGTGCCGCTCGAAAACGGCGAGACGTTCTCCGTCGTCGTGCGGGCGCAAAACGGCGCGGGTGACGCTTCCATCTATTTCACCGAGGACACGAATAGCGACAACGATATGACGTTCCTCTCGGAAAACGGCGTGTGGCGCAACGGGAAGCAGCGCAATGCGGCCGCCCACATCCGTGCCTACACAGCGGAGGTCGAGCGCACATCGCGCCTTCCCGAAGAAAAGACGGCGGAGGCGCTCCGCAACGCCAACCCTGCCGCGATTGCCGCGCTCGGAACCTACGACAGCCGCGACTACGGCATCGTGACCCCCGTCCGCAACCAATACGATAAGAACATCTGTTGGTCGTTCGGTACGCTCGCCGCGTCCGAGGTCTCCATTCTCCGCGAGGGGCTTGCGGGGGCCGACGTAGGCACGCTCCATTTCGACGACCGCGCTCTGGCGTGGCAGAGCCTCAACCCCGTTCCCGACGAGTACGGGCTCGTATCAAGCGATATGACTGCGCTCGACTATTGGAACACGGGCAACTATGTCAGCAGTGCGGGAAAGGCGATGCTCCGCTGGCTCGGTCCCGTGAAGAAGGGGAACGGCAGTGAGGCGGATGTCCGCGCGGAGCACCCGAGGCTCTATACGCTCGAGAACATGATCCCCGTTCCGATGAGCGGAGAGGACGGCATAGAGAATGCCAAATATGCAATTGCAAGATACGGCGCCATCGCCGCTTCCTACTTCACTGGGAGCATGAACAACAGTACGGTCTATTATAACAGCAACGGACAGGGCAGCGGCGGTCATTCCATCGCCATCGTCGGCTGGGACGATACGATCGCCGCGGAAAAATTTGCGGGAAGCACGCCCGCACAGGACGGCGCATGGATCGTGAAAAACAGTTGGGGCGAAATGGCGGGCAGGGACGGCTATTTCTACCTCTCCTACGATTCCTACCTTTGGGACGCGTGGGCGTTCGACTTTACCGACGCAGACGCCTACGATCATCAATATTTCTACAACGGCTCGCTCCAATTGGGATACAAGTCGTACGAAGCCGAGAAGGCGGGGGCGATCTACCGCGCGGCGGAGACAGAGCCCGACAAGCAGGAACTGATTACCGCCGTCGGCATCGGCGCGGCGGGAGAGGATGTTACGGCGACGATCACGGTCTACAAACTCAAAGGGGCGAATTTTGAGACGCCCCGCTCGGCGGAAAATCTCCCCGATGAGGGAAAACCCGTGTCCGTCACGGTGAAAAAACTGGAAGCCGACGGCTTTCAGACCGTCCGCCTCGATGAATCCGTCCCGCTCGACCCGTATGACATTTTCTCCATTGTCGTTGAGCTGAAAAGCTCTGCGGGTACGCCGAAATTCCTCACCATGCTCGACCCGAGCGAAAACGATATGACCTTTCTCTATCAAAACGGCGCATGGAGCAATTCGAGAACGAGGGATAAGGTCTATTACGCCCCGTATGCGGATATTTTGCACATCCGCGCCTACACGGTGGATACGGTGCGCACGGAGCCTCTTCCCGTGCGCGATTTGCAGAACGCCGACGTCGTCGTTGCGGCGGGGGACTACCGCTACAACGGTACGGCCATCACGCCCGATGTCACGGTGACGCTCGGCGGAAAAATTCTCGAGCGGGATACCGATTACACACTCCGCTACGAGAACAACGTATTTGCCTCTAATGAGGCAGCAGTGACCGTCGTCGGTGTTGCGCCCTATACGGGCGAAAGGCGGGTGACGTTCACGATAGGGAAAGCGCAGGAGCCGCCGCAGCTTGATTTGCCCGAGCAAATCGAGCGGGAAGAGGGCATGGAGACGCTCGGAGATATCAAACTGCCCACGGGGTGGAAGTGGACGGATGAAGAGATGCCGCTTTCCCTCGGCGCAGTGACGGCGCAGTGCGAATATGTGGGCACGGGCGCGGACAATTATGCGGTGCGCACGCGCGAGGTGACGTTTGAACTCGTGGAGAAGGAGGCGCCTCCCGAGCCCGAACCCGAGCCCGAACCCGAACCCGAGCCCGAACCCGAGCCCGAGCCCGAACCCGAACCCGAGCCCGAACCCGAACCCGAACCCGAGCCTGAACCCGAACCCGAGCCCGAGCCCGATCCGGGCGACACGGGCGGGGAAGGTTCCGGCGGCTCGGATAATACGGATAATACAGACAACGACAACGACCAAGAAAACGGTGCGGACGACACGAACGGTGCGCGGAAGGGCGGACTCTCTCCCGCGGCCATTGCGGGCATCTCCGTCGGCAGTGTGGCGGGCGCGGGTCTCATCGCCCTTGCAATTGTATTGCTGCGCAGGCGGTTGTTCTGACAAGAATATACGATTATTTGCATAAAACGGAAAAGAAAGTTACTTTTATAAAATATTTTCACGAAAGACGGGGGCAGTCTTGCTTGACAAGACCGCGCGGAATCTGTACAATAGATAAGAAATCTATGCAAGGAGACCGCAATTTGATCGTCTTTAACGATAAGTCCAATTTGCTCGAGGACAGCGTCTATCACTATGAATTGCAGGACGTGAAGGAGCCCAAGCTCTACCGCGAACTGTTCAGCTACGAGGAGATTCCCAAAATCGCCTTCAACAACCGCCATGTCCCCATGAACATGCCCGAAGAGATCTGGATGACGGATACCACCTTCCGCGACGGGCAGCAGTCCACGTCGCCCTTCACCGTCAAGCAGATCGTCGACCTCTACAAGCTCATGTCCCGCCTCGGGGGTGAAAAGGGGCTCGTGCGGCAGTCGGAGTTTTTCATCTATTCCAAGAAGGATAGGGAGGCGCTTGAAGCCTGCCGCGAAACGGGGCTCAAATTCCCCGAAATCACGACGTGGATCCGCGCAAGCGAGAAGGATTTCGACCTCGTCAAGGAGATCGGCGTGGAGGAGACGGGCATCCTCGTCTCCTGTTCGGACTATCATATCTTCAAGAAGATGAACCTGACGCGCCGTCAGGCGCTCGATAAGTACCTTGGCATCGTGAAGAGCGCACTCTCCCACGGCATCCGCCCGCGCTGTCACTTCGAGGACATCACGCGCGCCGATTTCTACGGCTTCGTCGTGCCCTTTGCGAGCGAGCTCATGCGCCTCTCGGAGGAGAGCGGCATTCCCATCAAGGTGCGCATGTGCGATACGATGGGCTTCGGCGTCACCTTCCCCGGCGTCACCCTTCCCCGCAGCGTGCAGGGCATCGTGTACGGGCTCCATCACTATGCCGGCGTGCCGCACGCGATGCTCGAATGGCACGGGCACAACGATTTCTACAAGGTCGTGACCAACGCCTCCACGGCGTGGCTGTACGGCGCCTCCGCGGTGAACTGCTCCCTGCTTGGCATCGGCGAGCGCACGGGCAACTGCCCGCTCGAAGCGATGGCGGTGGAGTACGCTTCCCTCCGCGGCACGATGGACGGCATGGACTTTACCGCCATTACCGACATTGCGCGCTACTTCGAGAAGGAGATCAACTACACCGTTCCCCCCAAGACCCCCTTTGTGGGGCGGGCGTTCAATTCCACCCGCGCGGGCATCCACGCCGATGGCATGCTGAAAGACGAAGAGATCTACAACATCTTTGATACGGCGAAAATTTTGGGTCGTCCCGCCCGCGTGACGGTGAACAAGACGAGCGGGCTTGCGGGCATCGCCTTCTGGATCAACGACTATTTCAAGCTCCCCGAGGAGCACAGGGTGGATAAGACCGATCCGCTCGTGGGCAAGATGAAGGCGGCCGTGGATGCGGAGTACGAGGAGGGGCGCACGTCCTCCTTCGGGGACGACGAACTTCTCAACCTCATCTACACCATCGATTCGCACCGCGTACGGGAATTCAACTATTACGCCTTGCAATAAAGGAGAAATTATGACAGCAAAGGAATGGCTCAAACGGTTCCGGTGGGGGGTGTTCGTGCCCGCCGTGCTGTACTTTATCATCGGCGTCATGACGGCGGCGATGTATCCCCGCACGACGTTCGGGACGACGTGGCCTGCCTACGAGTTCACCGTGGCGGCGCTTGCGCTCGTCGCGGGGGCGTGCTCCGTCATCTTTTACTTCCTCGGCGGAGAGAACGATGTGCTCGCGCTGCTCTCGGGCGTGGGCTCCGTCTCCGTTGCCGTCTATCTGTTTGTCCCTACGCTCGCAAAGCGGAGCGTCGTGCCCATCGCGCTCGGCATCTCGCTCATTCTGCACGCGGCCGCCATGCTCTACGGCGGCATCCGCATGCGCAGGGAGAAGAGAGCGGAGTTCGCTGCGCGCGTCGTGCTCGGCGCGGCGTTTGCCGTGCTCGGCGTGCTCTCATGCGTGTTCACGCGTGTGGCATCCCTGAGCGCGCGGGGCGAATGGGTGTTCGCGGGCGTGAGCTATCTTGTGTGCGCGGTGTGCATGTTTGTGTTTGCTTGGCGCGGCGGGCTGTTGGAGGAAGAGGAAAAGCTGAAATTCCGCCCCGTCAAACAGCAGGAGCCCGAAGAGGAAGACGCCGAAGTTCCCGAAGAAGAGCCCGCAGACAGTGCGCCGCCGAGAAGGGGTGCGCACCGCCGTTAAAAGACAGAGAGGAGTGTCCGCAGCGGGCGCTCTTTTTTTGCAAAAAAATGCAAACGGATGTTGATTTTTTGCACTTCGCGTGGTAGAATGGAAGCGGCGCAAGGGGGCGCCGCAAAGAGTGATGCAGAACGGAACGGAAAATACGGCGCCGCAGGAGGGCGCCGAGAGGGATGCCGCGCAGGCGGCGGTGCGGGAAGGCGTGCCAGAACGGGGCGGCTTCTGGCACAAACTGTGTAAATTTTTGCTCTATATGGCACTTCCCGTGGTCGCGTCGGGCATCGTGCGGGCGATCGGCATCTACATCTTCGTCTCGCCCAACCACTTCGCCCCCGGCGGCATCAACGGCATCGCCGTGCTTCTCGAATATGCGGTAAAGTGGAACTCGGGCTATTTCCTCATTATGCTCAACGTTCCGCTGTTTTTTCTTGCCTTTTTCTGCCTTGGGAAGAAGGACGCCATCCTCTCCACCGCGTCGATGGCGCTCACATCCGGCCTTCTCATCGTGTTCGACTATATCCCAGGATTTCGGGAAATGCTCACCTTCGATGGGTTTGCAACGGCGGAGCCCGTCGCCTACGGCATATACGGCGCCGTTGCGGGCGGCATCTTCCTCGGCATTGCGCTCGCCATCATGCTCCGCTGTTGCGGAACGGCGGGCGGCACCGCCGTGCTTGCCTCCGTCGTCCATAAAAAATGGCGGTATCTGAGCGTGAGCTGGATGACCTCCGCCTTCGATGCCGTCGTCGTGTTCGCCTCCTTCTTCGTGTACTACGACAGGGCGGCCGGTTTCGCCGTCAACCTCGTGCCCGTGCTCGCCGCGCTCGTCTCCCTGTTCGTGACGAGCAAGACGAGCGACCTCATCCTGCACGGCTTCAAGACGGCGTATAAATTCGAAATCGTGACGACGCACCCCGAGGAGGTCTCCAAGGAGATCATGGCGCGCACGGGGCACGGCGTGACGCTCGTGCACGCCACAGGCATGTACACGCATGGGGACAAGAGCATGCTCGTCTGCATCATCCGCAAGCGGCAGATCGCAGAACTGCAACGCATCATCAGGAAATATCCCGATACGTTTGCGTTCTTCTCGCCCACCTCCGAGGTGTACGGGAAATTCGCGAAGTAGGGGTTGGACTGCGCTAAAAGGGCGCAAACTGCAAGTATGGAACTTTACGACATCGCCATCATTGGCGGCGGCATTGCAGGCTATACCGCCGCGCTGACCGCCAAAAATTTAGGACTCGGCTACCTCTGGCTCGCCCCCGAGGCCTTCGGGGAAAAGACGCGCGCCGCAGAGTATGTGCGCAACTTTCCCTCGTTTTCGGGGAATGGGGTGGCGTTTTGCTCGGCGCTCGAAACCCAGCGCGGCCGTGAGGGCGTGGAACTTACAAGGGCGAGGGCGGACGGCGTGTTTGCGCAGGGCGGCGGGTATCTCATCTCCGCGGGGAAGGAGATGTTCTCCGCGCGCACCGTTGTGCTTGCGACGGGCGTGGATCTCAAGGGCGGCGTGAAGGGGGAGCGCGAATTTTTCGGCAGGGGCGTGAGCTATTGCGCCGTGTGCGACGGCGCGCTCTACCGCGGCAAGACGGTCGCCGCTGTTCTCTCTTCGCCCCGCTACGAGGAGGAGGCGGAGTATCTCGCCTCGCTCGCGGAGACGGTGCACTGCTTTTGCCCCTACGGGGAGCCGCACTTCAAGGCGAAAAATATCGTCGTCCATGCGGGCATGCCCGAGGCGATCGGGGGCGGGGCGCGCGTGGAGCAAATCATCGAAAACGGCAAAGCGTTGTCGGTTTCGGGCGTATTTTTGCTCAAAGACAGCACGCCTGTGCGGGCGCTCTGCGGCGGGCTCGAAACGGACGGCGCGCACATCATAACAAAAAAGGACGGCTCCACCAACCTTGCGGGGCTGTTCGCCGCGGGCGACGTGACGGGCCCGCCGTACCAATACGCGAAGGCGGCGGGGGAGGGGCTTGTTGCCGCCTATTCCGCGCGCGCCTATCTCTCCGCACTGAAAAAACATTAAAATTCTGAAAAATTCGCACGAAACTCCTTGTATTTCGGGCGAATTTTTTGTATAATAAGAGTGTCGGCGCGTATTTTGAAGGCGCGGCGGCAAATTCAGGCAACATTGCCGGGGGAAAATCGGAGGTTTTGTCTTTTATGGACGGCGGCGACATAGGTCTGCTAATCGCCCTCATTGTGCTCGTTGCGCTCTCATCCTTTTTCAGTGCAACGGAGACGGCTTACACAAGTTTCAGTACGGTGCGCATGCGCCGCATGGCGCAAAAAAAGCGCTCGGCGCGCGTTGTTTTACGGCTCGGAGAGGACTACAACAAGGTCCTCACGACGCTACTCATCGGCAACAATATCGTGAATATCGCGGCGGCGACCATTTCCACCATCCTCTTCGGAAGGTGGATCTCCGATCCCGAACTCGCCCCCACGCTCTCCACCATCGTGCTCACGGTGGTCATTCTCATCTTCGGCGAAATTACGCCCAAGACGCTCGCAAGGGAGGCGGCGGAGCGCTTCGCGTGCCTTGTGGCATATCCGCTCCTCGTGCTAACGTGGATCTGCTGGCCGCTCAACTTTGTGTTCGGGTATTGGAAAAAGTTCATTTTCCTCGTATTCGGGCTCAACAAGAAGCGGAAGAAATACACGGAAGAGGAGTTCAAAATGCTCGTCTCCGACGTGCGTGAAGAGGGCGTTCTGAACGATACGGAGCACGAGCTCATCAACCGTACGCTCCGCTACGACGAACTGCACGTGGGCTCGTGCATGATCCCCTTGGAACGCGTCATCCTCGCCGAAGTGCGCGATAATTCCAACCTCATCTATAAAATTTTCCGCGAGACCAACTTCTCGCGCATCCCCGTCTACAAGGGGACAAAACAGAACATCATCGGGCTGTTGTACCGCGCCGATTTCTACGAGAACCTGCTCGCGGGGCGGCGGGATTTCCAGAATATCATCCGCCCCGTCTCCTATACGACGACGGACGAGAAAGTCTCCGACCTCATGAAGCGCATGCAGGCGATGCGCGAACAGATGGTCATCGTCGGCGCGGAGGGGAACGCCCTCGGGCTCATCACGCGCGAGGATATGCTCGAAGAGCTCTTGGGCGGCGACATCGACGATAAGTACGACCTCACGCCCATCACTTCGCCCCTGCAACCGTTCATCCCCGAGCCCGAAAAGCCCGAGACGGTGGATGAGACGGAGGAGTAAGAATTTCGTTCAATTTCTTTTTTCGTCTACGCCCCTTGGGGGGGGCGTATGCTCAAAAATAAATTGAACGAGGGAAATAGGCGTTTGCGTCCTCTTGGGTCAACGTCTTATTCGCTTGCCCCGACATTAAGCCGCAAGTATGCGGCAAATTGGGTCGTGCAGCGGCGGGAGACCCGCCTCGCACCAAGCGTCGCCGTGCGGTAGCTCGGCGGCGCACAGCATCCTACCACTTTTTATGGAGGCGGAGGAAAAGGAATACAGACTATGAAACTCCTCATTCCCGTGACGGCGGGATGCGAGGCTTCCGTCAAACGGCAACTAAAAGCGCTTGGCTACGGCGACTGTCCCGCCGAAGCCGGGCGCATTTCGCTTGCGGGCGACTTTACCGATGTCGCCCGTCTCAACGTATTTTTGCGGTCGGGCGAGCGCGTGCTCATCGAGCTCGGCCGCTTTCCAGCCCCCACCTTCGATGAACTCTTCGAGGGGGTGTTTTCTCTGCCGTGGGAGGCGTTTTTGGCACCCCATTCCGCCATTTTCATGGACGGGAAGAGTTATAAGAGCAAACTCGTTGCGGTGAAGGCGGCGGGCGGCGTCGCCAAAAAAGCAGTTCTTCGGCGGCTCTCGGAAAAACTGGGCGTCTCTTCATTTGATGAAAAAGGGGAGCGCGCCGTGGTGGGCGTCTCCATTATAAATGATGTTGCGAGCATCACCCTCGACGCCTCGGGCGACGGGCTCCACAAGCGCGGCTACCGCGTCAAAACGTACGATGCGACCCTCCGCGAGACGGTGGCGGCGGCGATGGTGGAAACAAGTTACTTCCGCCGCGGCAAGCCGTTCGCCGACCTCTTCTGCGGGAGCGGGACGCTTCCCATCGAGGCCGCCATGTATGCCCTCAACATCGCCCCCGGCACGGGGCGGGACTTCGACTTCACGCGGTGGAAATGCACGCCCGCCGATGTGCTGAAAAGGGCGCGGGAAGAGGCGGCGGATGTGCGCTTTCACGGTGACATTCCGCCCCTCTTTGCGGGGGACATCTCCGCGCGCGCCGTCGAGATCGCCAAATTCCACGCCGAACGGGCGGGCGTCGCCCAAAATATCCGCTTCGCGTGCGCCGACATGCGCGCGTTCACTTCCGCCGAGCCCTACGGCGTGCTCGTCTCCAACCCGCCCTACGGGGAGCGGCTTGGGCGGGATGATGACCTCTTTTCGTTCTACCGCGACTTTGCAGAGGTCTTCCGCCGCCTGCCCGATTGGAGCTGTTATTTCCTCTCCGCCTTCGAGGGCGCGGAACGCGCGTTCGGCAGGTGCCCCAAGAAAAAGCCGCTCTCCAACGCTCGCATTCCGTGTACATTTTACGCCTACCCCGGGAAACCGCCCAAGCATTCGCCGTGAGGGCGGTTTTTTCATAGCGTGCACGGATCTTTTGTGAAAGAATTGTAAATTTTATGAATTTTATACTTTAATTTTGTTGACAATATTGCGGGCAAGTGTATATAATAATGAGGATTGTTCAGTACGATACAATCGTAAACAGAGGAAAAATATGGAAATCAACGAACATCTCATCAAATTCATCCAAATCGCAAAGGAAATGGAGAGCCTCGATCTCTTTGCGGACGCGGCAAAACTTTCCCGCACGGAGTTCCGCATGATCCGCGAGATCCTAATGGAGCGCGAAAAGGGGAAGGACATCATCTCCTCCGAACTTGCGCGCCGCCTCGGCATCACGCGGTCGGCGGTCTCGCAGGTCGTCACCAAGCTCGAGGAGCGGGGCATCGTGATGCGCACGTCGGCGCCCAACGACAAGAAGATCGCTTATGTGCGGCTCACGGAGCACTCCCTCGCCGTGTTCGATGAACAGTGCGCGCAGGCAAACGCCATTATGGAGCGCGTCTCCAAGACGCTCGGCGAGAAGAAGATGAACGAGCTCGTCAAGCTGTACAAAGAATTTTGCGCCGCCCTCGGCGAGGCGAAGAAGAAAATTTCGGATGAACGCGCCGAATGAGGAGAACGTATGCTCAAACTGACTGACATCAAAAAGGACTATAAGGTCGCTTCGGGCGCGGTGCATGCCTTAAAAGGGGTGAGCCTCTCTTTCCGCAGGAGCGAATTTGTGTGCATCCTCGGCCCCTCGGGCTGCGGTAAGACGACCCTCCTCAACATCATCGGCGGGCTCGACCACTACACGTCGGGCGATCTCGTCATTCAAGGGCGCTCCACCAAGGACTTCAAGAGCCGCGATTGGGACGTCTACCGCAACCACCGCATCGGGTTTGTGTTCCAGAACTATAACCTCATCCCGCACCAGACCGTGCTCTCCAACGTGGAGCTCGCGCTCACCATTGCGGGCGTGGGGAGGGAGGAGCGCAAGAAGCGCGCCGCCGAGGCGTTGGAGCGCGTGGGGCTGGGCGAAGAACTCGGCAAGCGCCCCAACCAGCTTTCGGGCGGGCAGATGCAGAGGGTCGCCATTGCGCGCGCCCTCGTCAACAACCCCGATATTTTGCTTGCCGATGAACCCACGGGCGCGCTCGACAGCAAGACGAGCGTTCAGATCATGGATCTCATGCAGGAGATCGCCTCCGAGCGGCTCGTCATCATGGTGACGCACAACCCCGAGCTCGCCGAAAAGTATGCGACGCGCATCGTGCGGCTTCACGACGGCCTCGTGGAGGAGGATTCCGCGCCCTATTCCGAAGAGGAAGAGGCGGCGGAGGTAGCGTCCGCGGAAGCGGCACAGCCCGCGGAGACTGCCGAACAGTCCGCGGCGGAACCCGCCCCCGAGCACACAAAGAGGAAGAAGGAGAAAAAGCCGCGCGCAAAGATGGGCTTTTTGACCTCGCTCGCGCTTTCGGCGCGCAACCTTCTCACCAAGAAGGGGCGCACCATCATCACGTCGGTCGCGGGGAGCATCGGCATCATCTCGGTCTGCCTCGTCCTCGCGCTCTCCTCGGGCTTCAACCGCTATATCAAGCGCACCGAAGAGGATATGCTCTCGTACTATCCCATCGAGATCACCGAATCCACCTTCGATCTCACAGCGGTGATGTCGGCAATGTCCAACCGCGAGGCGATGCCCAAGCTCGACGAGATCGGCGATCGGATCTATGTGGATTCCTTCCTGACGGGGCTTGCGAACGGCATTACCGTGCAGAACAACATCTCCGAAGATTATATCAAATATATCGACGACGGCGTTGCGAACAATCCCGAGTGGTTTTCCGCCGTGCAGTACCTCTACGGCACCATCCTCACCGACAATCTGTTCACCGCAGTCGACGTCGGCGGCAAGACGGCGGGATTTGACGCCGAAACGCGCTATTATTCGCTCTCCGCGCTCAAAGAGTTCTATATCGGCGAGTTGCGGCAGCATGCGAGCCAATACAGCGATCTCGTCCCGTTTGCCGATTTCTTCGGCGATATCGTCAACAAGATGCCGGGCACGAGCGATTACAGCGACAAGGATTATGCGAAGTTCGTGCGCTCGCAGTACGACATCGTGGCGGGCGAATTTCCCACTGAGGCGCCCAAAGAGGGCGAACCCGCGGGCGCGGTGCTCGTCATCGGCAACGAGGCGAACGAAGTCTCCGACCTCGTGCTCGCACAGCTCGGGCTCATTCCCGAGGATAATTTCCTCTCGCTCTTCAACTTGGGGAGGGACGACCATGTCACGGAGGAACAGAAGAGAAAGAGCCTCTATATCCCCTTCGAGGATACAGTGGACGAAGACGGGAACGTGACGAAGGGCGTGCTCGGCAAGCGCTACACGCTCTACTTCAACGACGAAGTGTACACCGAGAACGACAAATACGAGGGCTTCGACGGCAAGAGTTATCCCTTTGAGTACAGCGGCCGCATGATGAAGAACGAATGGGATGCGTTCACCGAAGAGCAGGGCATCAACATCGAAGTGCAGGCCGTTCTCCGCCTCAAAGACGGCTACACCTACGGTTGCCTCAAAGAGGGGCTCAACCTCACCGAGGCGACGGTGGATGATTACGTAAAGGGCAATCTGAAATCCAAGATCGTGCAGTGGATGTACAGCGACGAGGCAAGGGCGCCGGAGTGGTTCAACAAGCTGTTGGGGCAATTTACCTCCATGAACTTCTATCTCTCGCCCGCCGCCCACCTCGATACGCAGTACACCCCCCTCGACCTCGAATCGCTGCGCTCGACGCTCGTGGAGGCGTCCGGCGGCACCGTCATGGATCAGTTGGACGAAGGATTGAAGAACGCCGGGCTCACGCCGCCCGCAGACGGCATGTACAGTAAGCTCATTTTGAGCGCCGCGATCCCCCAAATGCAGGAGCCGTTCGAAGAAGCAGTCCCCGGGAAAGGGGCGGCGATGGTGAGCGATATTGCGGCGCAGGTGGATGCTTTGGAGGGAGAAACCGTCTCGCGGGAGACGCTCCTCGGCATCTTCGGCGACGTGTTCGTGAAGTATTCCGTCGAGGAAGTGAACGGCGCCGAGCTTCGGGGCAACATCTACATCACCTATTCGCCCGAGACGATCATCCGCGCCCTCGGCGGCGACAATACGCCGGGCGGCATCAATATCTTTCCCACTGATTTCGACGCGAAGGAAAAGGTTCTCGACTACCTCGACGATTGGAACGATAGGTGCGAAGCGGAAGGCAGAGAGGGGGATAAGATCAAATACACCGACCGCGTGGGGCTTCTCATGGGCATGGTGCAGACGATGCTCAACGTCATCACCTACGTGCTCGTGGCGTTTACGTCCATCTCGCTCATCGTGAGCTCGGTCATGATCGGCATCATCACCTATGTCTCCGTCGTGGAGCGCGTCAAGGAGATCGGCGTTCTCCGAAGTCTCGGCGCGAGCAAGCGGGATATCAAGAATTTGTTCAACGCGGAGACGTTCATCATCGGGCTCGCCGCGGGCGTATTCGGCGTTGCCGTCACCTACATTTTGAGTTTCATCGTCAGCGCGGTCATTCAAGCGTACACGGGCATCGCGGGCATTGCCTCGCTGCAACCGCTCACGGCGTTCATCATGATCTGCGTCAGCGTCGCCCTCACCCTCATCTCGGGGCTCATCCCCGCGTCGAAGGCGGCGAAGAAAGACCCCGTCATCGCCCTGCGCACCGAATAAATTCCGCGCCGCGGGGAATACTTACGGTAATCCAACCGGCGAGGTTTTCCCATGGCAAAGAAGAACAAAGTGAAGGCGATCACGGAAGAGGAGTACGAGGAGTACCTCAAACATCTCTTGAAGAAGTGAGCTCCCCTTACGGAGCAGAAAAGAGCGACCCCCGCGGCCGCTTTTTTCTTATGCGTTTTTTGGAAAGGAGAATTTTTTGCCATGCCATGGAGAAGAGCGGCTGCACGCGCCTTCCCCTTGAGGGGAAGGTGTCACGTAGTGACGGATGAGGTGTATGCAATGATATCCACCTCCGCCCGTAGCGTCCCGCGCGCTCGTCGGCGCAAACTTCGCTTAGAGCCCTTTGCCCCTACTTCTTCACTTGCCCCCTCCATGGGAGGGGGATTAAGGGGGTGGGCTCCGCAATTCGACTACTTTGTCATGTCGAGCGGAGCGGTAGCGCAGTCGAGACATCTCAATAATTCCCCATACCGCCCCGTTCATTCCTAAAACCGACCCGCACACTCCTCATGCCGCCCGTCCATTCCGCATCCCGCCCCGCCCTCATTCCTCATTCCTCATCCCTCCCCGCGCCATAATTATGTCATTTCGACCAAGCGTAGCGCGTGGAGAAATCTCCACCTTATCGCTCCTTCTCGTGCGGGGTGCCCCCCGATATGTTCAACTTTTTACAACGATTTCATATAATTATAGCGGAGGGGCCGCTTCTGAAGGGCCCAAAAAACCATGGGCAACACAAAAGATGGGCGTTTTGTCGCCAGACGATTGATAAAATTATACCTTGTCCTCATTCTCGTGCTCGGCGTCGTTGCCGCCGTGCTGGCGATCCATGCCTTTGCCACGCGCGGGCTGTTTGGATACAGCGCGCGGATCGTCATGTCCACGTCGATGGAGAAAGACTCCGGGACCGATGTCGAATCGTACAAGATCGGGCATATCCCCGTGCGGAGCTTTGTCCTCATCCAACTTGTCCCGACCGAACAAGAGGCGCGGGAAGCGTTCTACGCGGGGCTGCGGGAAGGGGACGTTCTGACCTTTGTCTATCGGGTGATAGGCGGGGAGGTCACCATCACGCACAGGGTACGCAAAATAGAGCGGCGCGGCGAGGGGTACGTCATCACCCTGCGCGGCGACAACGGAACTTCCGTCGGCTCGCAGATCGTAAACACCGCCGACCCCACGGGCGGCCGCATCATCGGCAAGGTGGTTTCGTGCAGCCACGCGCTCGGCGTCTGCATCTGTATCTTGCGCGACCCGCTCTTCCTGCTCTCCGTTGTCATTGCCGCTTTATCGGCAGTGCTCCTGCAAACGCTTCTATGCGAAAGCGACCCTCCGCATATCGGGAGGCGCCCCTCCAAGGGAGGGAAAGATGAAAAATAGGGCAATTGTCATTCTCCTTGCCATTGCGCTTGCGGTATGCTGTTTCGCCCTTGCGCTGGGCACCACGTACGGACTATATCACGAGACGGTCTCCACGCAGACCCATCTCGTGGCGGGCACGTTGAAGGCGACCCTCGTGCGGCAAAAACTTACCACCGTCAATCTCGGCGAAGGGGGAGCGTTCGTCCGTAGCGTCGACGACGAAGAGAAGGATTTTTCCACGGACACGCAGGACAACATCTTCGGCATCGCGCAGGGAACGAAAGTGGCGCCCACGAGCAGTTTCACCGCGGAACTGCGCATCGGCAACAGCAGCGATGTGGCGTTTTCCTACTACGTGGAAGTTGTATGCAATTCGGTTATCAGCGACAGTACGTTTGCCTCCATGCTCAAAGTTACGGTGCAGCCCGCCCGCGGCGAAAAGAGGGAGACGCTCGTAAGCGAAGGGCTCGCTTTGGGTGGCGTAAGCGACGCATTGGGCACGGTGGAAGCGGGCGGCGCAGAGAATTTTACCGTGACGCTCGAGTTCCTCGATGATGAAAACAACAACAGCGTGGAGAGCAAGTTCGTCATGTTCGACTTACGTATCCACGCCGTGCAGAACGTGAGCGCATAAAGCGCGGCATCATTCACGGCGCGTCGGGGCGTTTGCCCCGGCGCGTTTTCGCATTTATATGCCAAAATTTATTTTTTTCTTTTTCTTGCACGATCCGACAGACTTTCCCGCAATGCGCACGCTTCTCCGTGTTATGATTTTCAAAAACGCGCGGAGGGCGGCATGGCGAGGAAGATCGTGGTAACTTCGGGGAAGGGCGGCGTCGGCAAGACGACGGTCTGCTGTAACCTCGCCGTACAGCTCGCAAAGCGGGGCTTCCGCGTCGCCGTTTGCGACCTCGACTTCGGGCTCAACAATGTGGACGTCGTGCTCGGCGTGGAGCACCTCGCCCTCTACGACGTCGTCGATGCCGTGGAGGGCAGATGCCGCCCCAAACAGGCGCTCGTGCAGCACCCGCAGTACCCCACGCTGTACTGTCTGGCGAGCAACCGCGTCTCCGAACGCTACATCTCCCCGCAGGCGGTGCGGCTGATTTTGGATGCCGTCGCCCCGCAGTTCGACTTCATCCTCATCGATTCGCCCGCGGGCATCGAGGAGGGCTTCCACCGCGCCGCGTCCTGTGCCGAGGAGGCGCTTCTCGTCACCACACCGCACATCTCCGCCATGCGCGACGCCGACAGGGTCGCGGGCATTCTCAAATGCTACCGCTTCAAGAGCGTGGGGCTCGCCGTCAATCTCGTGCGCAGAGATTTTGTGCGGCGGGGCGAAATTTTACAACCGAAGGAGATCGAAACGGCGCTGGGGATCCCGCTCGTCGCCGTCATTCCCGAGGAGGATAAACTGTTCTTGGAGAATGTGATGGGGCGTTCGCGCGCCTTCCGCGGCCTTGCCGACCACTACGCCTACGGCAGACCCGCGGAGGAGGAAAGGGGCGGCTTTTGGAGTTCGCTCCGCCGCGGACGGAGAGGGGAGGGCAAGCGATGAGGGAACGCCTGTTTGAGGAGAGAAAGCGCATTGCGCGGCTCCTCGACCAAGATAAAGAGGACATGAACGATGAGAGCAGGGCGGCGGCGGTACGCGATTTCGGCCGTGTCGCAGGGGAATATTTCGATGTGGAGGGGGAACCCGTCCTCACCGTCGGGCGCGACCGCGACGGCTTCGGCGTCTCCCTGACCTTCCGTGCCGCCCGCGTCAAAAACTTCACCGCGCTGAAATGACCCCGCGCGGTCTCATTCCAAGATATTTCATGAAAAAGGCACCCCGTTGGGTGCTTTTTGCTTGAAGAGGACATAAAACCATAGCGCAAAACAAAGCAAATATTTGGCATATTCAAGGCGATTTTCTTCGGCCTTCACGGGAATTGCCCCTTAATCGCTTGCGGTTCCATCGGATTTATGCTATAATCAATGACATAACAAAAAGAAAATTCTGAAAACGGCGCGAACATGCCGCAATTAGGGCGGAGGAGAGTATGGCAGCGGAGGAAACGGCCAAAGAGGCAACAGAAAGGGAGATCGCGCGTTTCGGCGGGCAGTTGCGGGAGATATTCACGCAGATCCGCCGCGACGTGATTGGGCAGAAAGAGGTCGTGGAGGGCACGGTCATCGCGATGATCGCAGGCGGGAACGTGCTTTTGGAAGGTGCGCCCGGGGTTGGGAAGACGCGGCTCGTGCGTTCCCTCGGCAGGGTATTCGACCTGCCGTTTTCGCGTATCCAATTCACCCCCGACCTGATGCCGGCCGACGTCACGGGCACGAACATCATCGTCACGGACGAGAACGGGAATTCTTCCTTCCGGTTTGAGGAGGGGCCGATCTTCAGCAACATCATTCTCGCCGACGAGATCAACCGCGCCACGCCGAAAACGCAGTCGGCGCTCCTCGAAGCCATGCAGGAGCACAAAGTGACGGTCATGGGGGTATCGAGGAAGCTGGCCGAGCCCTTCTTCGTGCTTGCGACCCAGAACCCCATCGAGCAGGACGGAACTTACCCCCTGCCCGAAGCGCAGATGGATCGGTTCATGTTCAAACTGATCGTGCCGAGCCCCGAACCGAGGGAGTTGAAGGACATCATCTCCATGACGCAAAAGACGATGGACGAAGTGGCGGACACGGTCTGCACGGGGGCGCGCCTTTTGGAAATGCGGCGGACGGCGAACGCCATCCTGATCTCGGACAGCGTGCTCGACTATACGGCGATGCTTTGCGCGGCGACGCACCCCGAGAGCAAATACGCAGCGGAGACGACGAAAAAATACATCCGTTTCGGTGCAAGTCCCCGCGCAGGGCAGGCGCTCGTTTCCGCGGGCAAGGTGCTCGCGCTTATGGACGGCAGGTTCAACGTCTCGTACGACGACATCGATAAACTCGCCTATCCCGTGCTTCGGCACAGGATCAAACTGAACTTCGAAGCGCTTTCCGAACACATTTCGCCCGACGAAGTCATATCGCTTATCCTCGCAGAGGCGAGAAGGCGGCGGGAAGGCGGGGGCACGAAGCCCGCGGCGCCGCAACCGCCCGAAAAAATGGGCGGGGATAAGGGTGGCAAAGCGGACAAAAAGAAGCGTGGGATCTTCGGGAAGAATAAATGAAGGTATCGTTTTTGAACGACGGATTTTTCGACCGTCTCGAAACCCTGTCCGTGCATCTTCGAACCGACCTTTCGGGCTATTACGGCGGCAAGCACCCCATACGGAGATACGGCCAGACGATCGAGTTTGCCGATTATCGGAAATACGAGCTGGGGGATGATATCAGGCGGATAGATTGGAATCTGTTCGCGCGGCTGAAAAAATATTTCCTCAAACTGTACACCGACGAGCGGCAGATGCACGTCCGCATTCTCGTCGACTGTTCGGCTTCGATGGCGCTATACCCCCAAAAAGCGGAATACGCATTGGGGTTTGCTGCGGCGCTCGGGTTCCTCGCCGTGCGGAACAACGACAAGCTGTCGATCATCTTTTTGAAGGACGGGACTTTCTTCGATCCGTTCGGGCTGATCGTCGGAAAGAACGCCTTTTTCTCCCTGATCGGGGAGTTAGAGAAGGTCTCTTTCAGCGGCGCGGCGGATTTTGCGGAGGTCGTTCCGCGCATCCCCGATAACGGCACAAACGACGGCATGTCCGTCCTGCTCTCCGACTTTCTCAACGAGAACCGCTGGCAAAAGGCAGTCGATTATCTCCTCTACAAAAAGCGGCAGGTGCTCGCCTGCCAGATCCTTTCGAAAGAGGATATGTCCCCGTCCTTCGTCGGGAGAACGGAACTCGTGGATTCGGAAGGCAGCGGGGCGGGGGACGATCGGAACGTCAACCTCCGCATCGGGCGGCCGACCCTCGAACACTACAGAAAAGAGCTTCGGGCGTATATCGGTGAAATCAGCGGATTCTGCGCTTCAAAGGGCGCAGCATTCCTCTCCGTCGGAACGGATATCCCCATCGAGAAGGCGATTTTTTCCGAACTCGCCACCCTCGGTTTGGTGCGATAACATAATAATTCTTGACCCCATTCCTATAAAATCGGGAGAAACGTATGGACGACGTATTCAAGAAATATAAAAAGCGGCTCGCGCGGATCGGCATCGGTAAAGCCGTGGCGGTCGCGCTCATTTTCGCCCTTTTCGCATTCGGGATCGCGGTGCTCATCGCGTGGCTTTGCAGGGCGGGCATTCCCGTCATTTTCGGGGTCTCGGGCGCGGCCGGCGCAGCGGTATTCGCCATCGCGCTGCCCATTCTCTACGTCAAGCGTTTCCGCCCCACCGAGAGGACGGTCGCAAAGCGGTTGGATGCGCTCGGGCTGAAAGAGCGGGCGATCACGATGTACGAATGCGGGGAGGATGTCTCCGGCATGGCGGCGCTGCAAAGGCAGGATGCGGTACATAAGATCTCGTCCGTGCCCCAAGGGCGGTTGAAATACTCGCTCGCCCTGCCCGCCGTGCTCCTTCTCCTGCTCGGCGCGGCGTTTGCGGCGGGGACGGCCACGGCTTCGGTGATCTCGGCGGCGGCAACGCAGGAAGAAGCGGAGGAGGAGACGGAAGAAGAGATCATCGCGGAAACGACGTTCACGGTGATTTATAAGGTGTATGAGGAAGGCACGGGCACGATCGAGGGTCTTACCGAACAGCAGGTGAAAAAGGGCGGATTCACCGAGGAAGTGACTGCCGTTCCCGCAGACGGTTATCGTTTTTCGGAGTGGGTGGACGAAAATGCGGTGCCCTTTGCCAACCAAAACAATCCGCGGAGCGAGGTCAACGTCCGCGCCGATCTGGTCGTATATGCCCGGTTTGAAAAGGTGTCCCAACCCCCGTCCGAAGACGAGGACGTGGACGGCGATATAGAGAGCGACAAGGGCGATCACGAAAAGAACGATCCGGATAAAGAGGAGAAAGATCCGCAGGAGCCGACCCCGAGCGAGGGCTCCCAAGAGGGCGAAGGCAACGCCGGCGGAGGCTCGGATGCGAGTTCGGCGAACAACAACGTCATCGACGGAACGCAGGATTATAAGGATAATTTCGACCGCGAAACGCTCGAAAAGGAGCTTGCGGGCAGGGATATTCCCGATGAACTCAAAGATATCCTCGGGGACTATTACGATACGCTGAAACCCTGAAACGGGGCAGACGGAAGGGAAGGACAGTTTTGATTTTACGTTGGCTTTTGCCATTGGGCTTATTCGGTCTCGTCTCGATCGCGGCGCTGATCGTCGTCTACCTTTTCAGGCCGCAATACCGCAGAAAAGTCGTTTCGGGCACGGTCGTCTGGAAGCGTGTTCTTTTGCACGAAAAAAAGCGCCGTCTCGCCTTCGATCACGCCCTGCTTTTCTGTTTGCAGGCGCTCGTATTTGCGGCGTTTTCATTGGGACTTGCCGCGCCGCATCTGTATTCGCGGAGGGCACTTCTCGATGACGCGGAATATGTTATCGTCCTCGATGCCTCTGCGAGCATGCGCGCGCGGACGGTTTCGGAAGGCGAGGAGGACGGCGAGACCCGCTTTTCGCGGGCAGTCGCGGCGGCGAAGTCGGAAATTTCCGAACTCTTTTCCAAGACCGCGGAGGGGACGGTCTCTCTGATCGTTGCGGGCGGAACGCCCACCTATCTCTTTTCCGACCGGAAAAAGGCCGACAAAGCGGAGATCTTTTCCATGCTCGACGGGCTCTCCTGCACTCTCGGGGAGGGGGATGCCGTGTCCGCGTTGACCCTCGCGGGGAGCCACCTCGAAGATAACCCGCATTCCAAGATATTCTTTTACACCGACGAAAAATTCGGGAGCCTCGGCACGGCGGTCGAGGTCGTCGACGTCTCGGATAAGACCGCCGAGCGCAACGTCGCCGTTCTCGGCTGTACCGTGGGCAGGCGGGAGAACCAATACGCTTTCGAACTCGTCCTCGGCGCGTACGGGGATGTGTCCCTCCGCCGCAATATCTCCATGGATATCCGCGGCGCGGATAACGGACAGGGACCTCGCGATCTTCACCTCGAGGTTCCTGTCTCCTTTTCTGTGGAGGGGGAAGGCACGACCGCGAGCCAAACCTTGCGCGTCACCGTCTCCGCGACGAACGAGGAGTACGGCGGGCAGGCGGACTGGTTCTTCGATCGCTTCGACGAGGTGGAGATCAGTATTCCCGACCTCAACGATTCCATTCCCGACGACGACAGATATCTCGTCTACGGCGGGATCAGGGATAGGGTCGCCGCAGAGTATTGGAGCAAGACGCCCAAGGTGTTCTGGCAGTACGGGTTCAATAACCTCGGGAACAATTTGGGCGAAAAGCGCACCGTCACCTTTCAGGAGGTCTATCACGACCAAGGCATGAAGGCGGAAAGTTCGGGCTACGATTTTTACATCTTCGAGCATACCATCCCGTCCGAGATCTTGGCGTCGGGGCTCCCGCGGGACGGCGTGTCCATCCTCGTCGACCCCGACGAAACGCTTGCCGCGCTTACGGGCTTGTCCGTAAGGGAGACGGTGTCTTTGGATGCGCTCACCGCCTGCGAGGGGTACGATCATCCCCTTCTCCGGTACATGACCCCCGCGAAGATAGGGCTCACCGAGTATAAACGGCTGGATATCCGGGATGAGCTCTTCGAGCCCGTGCTGACGATCGGCGGCGATCCCGTCATGCTCGTCAAAAACGAGCCGGCGTCCAAGATCGTCGTTCTGCCGTTCAGCATCAACATGTCCGACTTTTACGGCGACCAGTTCCAGATCTTTCTCTATAACCTCCTCGATTACTTCCTGCCGCTCACCCTCCAAAAGAGCGATTTCACCGTCGGGGAGAGCGCGCAGCTCTCATGCAAGGGGGAGACCCTCGAAGTCTCGAAGGACGGAAAGACGGAGACATTCTCGGAGTTTCCCGCCGGGTTCACCTTTTCGGAAGCGGGAACGTATGCGTTCACGACGCGCTTCGGGCTTGAAAAAGAGGACGAAGTACGGTGGGCGTACGCCCACGCGCCCGCTTCGGAGAGCGAGCTCTTCAAGAACGGGTCGTTCCGTCTGATCCTCGATAACCGCGAACTCACGGTCGAAAACGGCATGGATATCCTGCCGGTCTTCGCCATTGCCGCACTCCTGCTGATGGCGGTCGAGTGGTGCATCCAATATAAATACATTCTGTAAAGGAGGGATAGAATGAACGCGCAAGTGACGTTTTCAGTCAGCCCGTGGCTGCTGTTTTTGATTTTGCCCGTGTCTGCGGTAATCTTTTCCCTCCTTTTCATCGGAAAGAGGAGGGGCTCCCGCATTACGGTGAACCGCGTCCTTTCCGCGATCCTGCAATGCGCGGCGGCGGCGTGCTGTATCGTCGCGCTCTCGGGCTTCCGCATCAGCTATGTCGAGGCGAACATTCCCGAAGAGCTCGTCATTCTCGTGGACGGTTCGGAGACTGCCGAGGGGCGGCGGGCGGAGATGGACGGATTTGTCCGCGACGTCATGGAGGCGAACGGCGGGCGCTGCCGCATCTCCGTCGTCCTGTTCGGCCATAGTCCGAAAGTCGTCCTCGGCATGGGGGATCACGATCCCGAAACGGCGTATGCGCAATACCTTTCCGCATCTTCCGAAGGCGTGGAAGGGGATGCGACGGACATCGCTTCCGCCCTTCGGCTCGTCTGGGATCCAGACCGCACTTCCGCGTCCCTCGTTTCCGACCCCATGCGTGCAAAAGTACTCATTTTGAGCGACGGGTTGGAAACGGACGGGGATGCGATCGGTGCGATGAAGGCGCTCGTTCGGGAAGGGGTGCAGATCGAGACCTCCTTTTTCGCCGACGACTATCTCTCCGATTCCTCCCTGATCGGGGTGGCGTATCCCGCACAGTCCGTCTTCGCGGGGAAGGAAGTTGAGCTTACCGTGACCGTCAAGAGCTCGTTCTCCGCCGAGACGGTTTTGACCTATACCGATAGGGACGAACTCGGGGACGAGACGTCGGATTCCGTCCGCGTCGCTTTGAAGGCGGGAACGCAGGAGATAACGGTAAAACACACCTTCGCGGCTGCGGGGTTCCACGAACTTTACTTCCGCTTGCAACCGACGGGCGGGGAGACGGCGGAGAACAACTTTTTATGCTCCTATTTCGAAGTCAGGGAGAGCAATAAACTCCTCATCCTCGAAAAGAACGAGGACGAATCCGAACTTCTGCGCACGGCGATCGACGGCTCGGCGGAGGAGGGCTCGCTCATTGTCGAGGCAAAGACCTTGGAAGAGGCGGGGGAGATGACGGCAGAGGAACTTGCCGCTTACGCCGAGATCGTCCTTTATAACGGCGCGCAGGAGGATATGGCGGAGGAATTCCAGAGCTCCCTCTACCGCTATGTCGATGAATTCGGCGGCGGATTGTTCACCGTCGGCGGGTTTGAAAAGGACGAAAGCGGCGACATTTTGACGGAACCCAAATACCGCGACCCGTCCACCGAAGTTCCCGTGCGGCACAGTTATACGGAGAAGGGGCTCAAAGGCTCCATCCTCGCTTCCATGCTCCCCGTGACCGTCGAGGATTATAAACCACCCGTCGCCGTCGCATTCGTGCTCGATGTCTCGGCGTCCATGGCGTCCACCAGCGGCCCCCTCGAAACGGCGATCCAAGAGGCGGAGGACTTTGTCGAATACGAGCTTGAACCGCGGGATTATGCGGGCGTCATCACGCTGCAAAATTCGTATACCGAGGCCTCGCCCCTCATCTCCCTGACGCACAAGGATGAGCTCATGGCGTCATTGGATGAATGGAGAGACTTTTATGACTTCAATGCGAGCACGAAATATGCGCCCGCCCTGCAACAGGCGATGAACATGCTCCTGCTCGCCCCCGATAACGTCGCGCGGAGGCATATCGTCCTGCTCTCCGACGGCGGCCCGGGCGACCGCATCACCGACTACGGGCCGATCATGGAATTGGCGGGAAGGCAGGGGATCACCATCACGGTGGTCACCTACTACCTGTCGTCCCGCGTGATCGACGGCGAAGTCTGTTATTTTAACCACTCCTACGATTTCAAGGGCTGGGAGATCAACATCGGGAACATGCAAACGCTCGCCGAATATGGCAACGGGAGCCACGTGCTCATTCAGCGCAAAACCTATCCCGGCTGGCGCGGAGCCGTCCGCGAGGACATGCGCCTCGATGAACTTGCCGCAGTCGGCTACGATAGCTTCACCCCGCAGGTCGGCGCACTCTCCTCCGCGGTTCTCGGCGGGCTCACCAACCTCGACCTCGAAAAACTCACTCTCGGCGGTTATTTCCCCAGCCTTAAAAAGGTGGATGAAAGCGTCGTCGTGCCGCTGCTCGCCGAAGGCTCCCCGCTCTACGCGGAATGGACGCTCGGAAAGGGCAGGGTGGGAAGCGCCCTCATCGACCTCGAAGGGGTCTGGTCGAAAGCGCTGTTCGAGGAGGAGACGGGCAGAACGCTGATCGGCAACATCGTTTCGTCCCTGCTACGGAATGTGGAAACGCCCGTGCAAACGGAGATCGATCCCGTCCTCTCCGAACGCAATTTCACGACCCGTGTCGATGTTTACGGCTTCGAAAGAGAGGAGGGGAACGCAAAACTCGTCGCCTTCGTCACCGCTCCCGATGGCTCCGGGCCGCCCGAAAAATTCGATTTGAATGCCCTGTCCGCGGGCGGAAACCGCTTCACCTTCGATAACCCGGAAGCGGGCATCTATACGGTGCAAATTCTGAAAGTCAAAAGAGATCTCGATTTCATGAGCGATAAGATCGAAAACATGTCCGACGTCCCGGAAGAGGCGATCATCGAGTTTGTCGAGCTGCGCCGCACGTTCTCCTATTCGAAGGAATACGACGGGGCGGCGGATGCGTATGCGTCGGGTCGCGAACTCCTTGCCGCACTCTCGACGAGAGAGACGGACGGACAGATCGACGAAAAATTTGTCTATGACGCCGAAACGATATTTGCGGAAAACGGGCTCACCACGCACCATTACGACCCGCGGCAGGGACTTCTGATCGCCGCGATCGTCCTGTATTTCTCGGGGATCGTCGTCCGCGGATTGAAATTTTTGGCAAACCTCCGCCGCAAAAACGCGTAGAGCCCGCTTGTGAAGAGAGGGGCGCCGCCGCGCGCGGAGACCTTTTCGCAAGAAAAGCGCAACAAGCACGCGTGCGTCTACGAGCGCACAGGACGAATCCCCGAAGCGGAGTTTCTTTCTATTCTCACCTTCCGCCACGCAAAAAGGCACCCAACAGGGTGCCTTTTTACGTGGCGCGTCGGCGCCCGCATTTGAACTGTTTCGGTATGAGAACAGGCTTCGGTTCTATCTAACATTATAACATGCCCCCACTTTCACGAAATATTTGTTAAAATGATAGCTGCTATCAAAATGTTTAATAGTTTGTTGGCATAGAATATCCATGCAGTTCCCCTTGCGCGACATACTTTGGATGATATTGTGTTCCTTGAGTTTCGCTTGGTAGCTCTCATGT
>CANRFK010000001.1 GCA_947629875.1 uncultured Clostridia bacterium | reverse complement strand
GGCGCCAACAAGAACAGCATCAAGATCATCGGCGACCACACCGATATGTACGCGCAGGCTTACTTCTTCTACGACAGTAAGAAGTCGGGCGGCATCACCGTCTCGCACCTGCGCTTCGGCAAGACGCCCATCCAGAGCGAATACCTCATCGACGCGGCCGACTTCATCGCCTGCCACAACCCCTCCTACGTCATCCGCTACGACATGACGAGCGACTTGAAAA
Organism: uncultured Clostridia bacterium; assembly: GCA_947629875.1. Taxonomy (GTDB): domain Bacteria; phylum Bacillota; class Clostridia; order Christensenellales; family Borkfalkiaceae; genus Gallimonas. The sequence goes on along the minus strand of CANRFK010000001.1, from coordinate 40,019 downwards.
AGGGCGGCAGCTTCCTTCTGAACTGCCCGTGGACAACGGTCAAGGATCTCGAAAAGAACCTGCCCGCCAAGATGAAGAACGCCCTCGCCCAGAAGAAGGCGAAGCTGTACGTCATCGACGCCATCAAGATCGCCCGCAAGCTCGGCCTCGGCGGCAGAACCAACACCATTCTGCAATCGGCGTTCTTCCTCATCAACGAGCAGATCATGCCTTACACCGACGCCGTCGAGTACATGAAGAAGATGGCATATAAGTCGTTTGCGCGGAAGGGCGACGCCATCGTGCAGATGAACTACAACGCCATCGACAGCGCAAAGGCCAACCTGAAACAGATCCGCATCCCCGCCTCGTGGAAGACGACGACGGAGGGCGCGGAGATGGTCAAGCTCGCCGACAACGACTACTTCAAGAGCGTCATCGCTCCCATCCTCGCCCTCGAAGGCGATAAACTCCCCTCCTCGGCGTTCAATGCGGACGGCTCCGTCCCCACGGGAACGACGAAGTACGAGAAGCGCGGCGTCGCCGTCATGGTGCCCAAGTGGGTGAAGGAAAACTGCGTGCAGTGCAACCAGTGCTCCTTCGTCTGCCCGCACGCGTGCATCCGCCCCGCCCTCGTCGCTGCGGGCGCAGAGAAGCCCGAAGCGTTTGATACCAAACCCGCAACGGGCATCCCCGGCTACGAGTTCAGGATGCAAATGAGCCCGCTCGACTGCATGGGCTGCGGCGTGTGCGCCGACATCTGCCCCGGCATGAAGGGCAACAAGGCGCTCGTCATGGTGCCGTTTGCCGAGCTCGAGGAGAAGGAGGCGAAGAATTGGAACTACGCCGTCGATCTCCCCGAAGTCGACCTCTCGCAGGTCAAGATGGCGGACGTCAAGAAGTCGCAGTTCACCCCGTCCCTCTTCGAGTTCTCGGGCGCCTGCGCAGGTTGCGGTGAAACCCCTTACGTCAAGGTCGTCACCCAACTCTTCGGCGACAGAATGATCGTCGCCAACGCCACGGGTTGCTCGTCCATCTACGGCGGCTCCTCGCCCACCTGCCCCTACACGACAAACAAGCAGGGCAAGGGCCCCGCTTGGGCGAACTCCCTCTTTGAGGACAACGCCGAGTTCGGCTACGGCATGCACCTCGCCTACAAGGCGAGAAGAACGACGCTCGCCGAAAAGGTCACAAAACTTGCGGAAATGTGGAAGGAATATCCCGAGTGCGTGAAGCCTCTCACCGATTGGATCGAGGCGATGGGCGAGGCGGAAGCCAGCAAGACGACGGCCGCCGCCCTCGTCAAGGAGCTCGAGGAGTGCCGCAAGGAGTGCGAAGGCGAAGAGCTCGCCCTCGTCGACGAAATTCTCGCCGACAAGGATTGCCTCGTCAAGCCGTCCTTCTGGATCATCGGCGGCGACGGCTGGGCGTACGACATCGGCTACGGCGGCCTCGACCACGTCCTCGCGAGCGGCGAAGACGTCAACGTCCTCGTCCTCGACACCGAGGTGTACTCCAACACGGGCGGTCAGGCATCGAAATCCACCCCCATTGGCGCAGTTGCGAAGTTCGCATCGAGCGGCAAGCGCGTGAAGAAGAAGGATCTCGGCATGATCGCGGCAAGCTACGGCTACGTGTACGTCGCACAGGTCGCCATGGGCGCCGACAAGGGTCAGCTCGTCAAGGCCTTGAAGGAGGCCGAGGCGTATAAGGGTCCGTCGCTCATCATCGCGTATGCTCCCTGCATCAACCACGGCATCAACATGACGAAGTCCCAGCAGGAAGAGAAGAACGCGGTCGAGTGCGGCTATTGGCAGCTTTACCGTTACAATCCCGAGCTCGCCGCGAAGGGCGAAAATCCCTTCTCGCTCGACAGCAAGGATCCGACGGGCGACTATCAGGCATTCATTTTGGGCGAAACGCGCTACGCTTCCCTCAAAAAGACGCAGCCCGCCGTCGCCGAAGAACTCTTCAAGAAGACGGAAGAGAGCTCCAAGGAGCGCCTCGCCGGCTACAAGAAGATGGCAGGCAGAGAATAACTTTTCCCTCTCCCGCCCGCGAAGAACTCTTCAAGAAGACGGAGGAGAGCCCCAAGGAGCGCCTCACCGGCTACAAGAAGATGGCAGGCAGAGAAAAATTTCTGAAACCGCTGCCCTCCCATTTCGGGAGGGCAGTTTCTCTTTGAACAAAATCTCAAAAAGTGTTGCACTTGGTTTGACAATTCACTTTTACTTTCCCGCCTCCTCTTGCCTTCCCCTTATGAGGGGAAGGCAAGAGGAGGCGGATGAGGCGTGCATATCGCCCCACCTTACTGGCGGCAGTCCCGTCCGCAAAAGCGGACGGGACTGCCGCCGAGTGTATCTTTCCCATGCCAAAAACAGAAACATTCCGTCTCCTCTCCCCTGAAAAAATCATCCCCGCGTCATTCTGCCGCCACCCCTCCCCGAAAAAAACACAACCGCCCTGCGAAAAACCGCAGGACGGTTGAAACAAGCCAAAAGCAATCAAAAACAGGTAATATCCGCGCACTTCCACCTCACGGGCTTTTCCTCAAAGAACCCCAATGAGATCGCCTCGTATTTCCATATCTCCCCCGCGGCAAGGTTGTTCATATTCGCCATGGCCTGTCCGATGTTCGCACCGCTCTCATCGTAGAGCGTAAAACTGATGCTCACATAGGAATAATTCTTGTTGCCCGTGTTTTTCAGCGCACCCTTGATCTTGATGGAATATCCGAGATATTCATTATAGTCAAGCGTCGCCTGCGGCTCGCCCACCGCCTCGATTTTCTTTCCGCTTATCGTGCTCTCTGTTTCCGTCTGCGTCCCGTCCGCACCACCGTTTTCAGATCCCATATTGCCGAAATCACACCCGACGAGGCCGCAGCACAGGCATAGCGCCGCAACAACGCACAATAGCGCCGTCAAAAATTTCTTTTTCATCGGCATCTCCTCTTCCGCGGGCAAAAATTAAGGATGTCCCGATACGGAACGCCCGCAGAGAGTATCCCGTATTGTTGCAACACAAACGGTATCTCCCAAAAATGACGAATGAAAAATGAGGATACGCCAATGCCGAAAGAGCCCTTCGCCATTTTTTCGATCGTGTTGCGAACTCATTATAGCTTACTCGCATGCAAAATACAACCGTTTTGCCACAAAAACGTCTCCCTTTGGATGCGACCCGCCCTCTTTCCCATGGAAGATCTTCGCGTTCGTTCCCCCACAAAGTGTTCAACGGGGGTCTGTTGCGGCTTTGATAGCATAACCCCTCATCGGCATACTGCATTTATCCGGCAACGGAGCATCCCACAGATAGTATCCGCTGAAACAAAACCGTCTTTCTGTCGGTCAAGTCGCCGTCCAAATGATAGTGCCCGAAATACCAATGCTTGTAGGTTAGGATATCCTCGAAATAGGAAAGCAACCGATTTTCGGGGAATGTCTCCATTTTGACACCCCGTTCGCGGAGCGGCGGATACCAGAGTGCCTTTTCGTCGCAGGAATGTGTGATGATATAATCCACCGTATTATTGTACCTTTTGAGATTGGCGATTCCCTCGTCGAGTTCTTCATAGGTGGGTAATTCCTGGGCCCACCAGCTTATCCCCTCTATGCGCAAATACTTGTCGATGCTGGTCGCACCGCCAAATGTGAAGATTGTTTTTCCTTCTATCTCAAACACCTGCCCGCGCATCAGGTGAATGATGTCCGGGCTGATTTTATGCACCTTCCCCCCGTTCCAGATTTCCACAGGATAGGCACCCAGCATATCGAAGTTTTCATGATTGCCGTCCACGAACAGCGTGGCAAACGGCAAGCGGGCATACCGTGAGAGCGTCGTCTCCAAGCCCCGCTCGCTCCATACGCCGCCGAAATCCCCGGCGATGATGACATAGTCCCTCTTCGTAAGCTCCGGGTGCGCATCTGCGAAATAGAGTAGCTTCACAAAATCATTTTGGCCGTGTGTATCGCCTGTGATATAGATCATACCGTTCCCGTCCTTTTGGATAAATAGAGAGTTCGTCTCAAATCCGAATTTTTCATAGAGCCGTCTTGCGCCCGTGTCGGGTGCGAACACTTCGAGCTGCGTATACCAAAGCCGTGCGCTGTACACCATACATGCGTGTTGCATACGACCAAACGGCCTTCGTTCCTACGAACTCCTCGGCTTCGGTTATAGCCCCGCGGCAACCGTTTTCGGCCACCGTCGGTATAGCCGATGGATTTCCGCGAAACAAAAAAGGGCTGTACGCCCTTCTTGCGCCGCAAGGCATTCTTATTTTCTGTTGAGCTCGGCGATGCGCTTCAAGTCGAATTTCGGCACACGGTCGGAATACAAAAGCCCGTTCACTTCCTGCTGGACGTCGGTCAACTGCGTGTAGCAATATCCCGAGAAGGGAGCCCTGCGGATGCCGTCGATGAGATTTTCATACCGCGTGTAAAATTCCTCGCAGTCGTTCGCTCCCTCGTTATAGCCCCAATTGCCCTTGCCCGTCTCCTCCGCCATGGCGATGCCGCCGAATTCCGTGAGGAGCACGGGCTGTCCGTGATAGCGGCATCCGTCCGCCATGATCTTTCTGTGCGCGATATAGACGGAATCCAACGTTTCGGTGCGGTATTTTTCCGCAAAGCCGTCCCCTCTGTTCGCATAGTCGTGGATGGTAATGAAGTCCGTCTCGTCGAGATTTTCCCAGCCGTCGTTCACGGAGACGAGTTTGTAAGGATCGAGCGACTTGGTCGCATAATAGAGTGCGCGGGCGAAATTTTGCTGGTCGCGGTCGCTACGGAGATTGCGCACGCCCCAGCTCTCGTTGAGCGGGACATAGCACACGATGCTCGTGAAGTTGCGTGCGGCAACGACGATCTCCTCCCATTCGCGCAGAATGGCGCATTCCTCCCGCGTGCAGAAGGAGTATGCGGACGGCATCTCGCACCACGTGAGAAAACCGAGTTCTTCGGCGTAATAATAATAGTACGGGTCCTCGAATTTCTGATGCTTGCGCGCGCCGTTGAACCCCATCTGTTTGGCGAGGAGGATATCCCGCTTCAACGCCTCGGCGCTCGGCGGCGTAAGCCCGCTCTCCCGCCAATAGCCTTGGTCGAGAACGAGCCGCTGATAGAGTTTTTCGTTGTTGAGGCAGATGTTCCCGTCGCCGTCCACCGAGATCTTGCGCATCCCGAAGCGGGTGTGGAGACGGTCGGTCTCCTTTCCGCCGCAAAAGAGGACGATATCGAGATAGAAGAGATTGGGGTGTTCGGGCGTCCAGCAATAGAGCGGATCGATGGAATCGGGTTCCATGAGTTGCACGGTATAGCGCGTCGTGATCCCTTCGAGGGAAAAGGCGCTCCTCTTTAAGATCTCGCCGTTGAACGTGACGGTAAACTCGGCGGAATCCGCCTTGCCATAGAACGTTGTGAGCTCGCCGAAGAAGCTGCATTGATCCACATCCGTTGCGATGCGGACGTCGGAAAGCCCGTCCTCGCCGAAATATTCCAGCCAAACGCTTTGGAAGATGCCCGTGTTCGGGACATACCAACAGCCGAACGCGCCCTTCCAGCTCTGTTTGCCGCGGGGCACGGCGGGATCGTTGGGGTCGGCGCAACGCACGACGATGGTATTCTCGCCGCTCTTCAAGAAGGGCGTGATATCGGCGCTGAAAGGCGCAAATCCGCCGATGTGGCGCGCCGCATGGCGTCCGTTGATCCAGACGTCCGTCTCGCGGTCCGCTCCGTTAAAGCACAAAAGGGTACGCTTGCCGCGGGAACAGTCGGAAAAGGTGCGGCGGTACCACACGATTGCATGGTCGGCGGTATCCCCGATCCCGCTTGCCTCGTATTGATAGGAAAACGGCACGAGGATGCGGAGCGGAAGCGCCACCTTGCCGCTATCGTAGCGCAGCCGAAAGCCCCGCTCGTCATCGTCGAAGCAAAATTCCCATTCGCCGTTCAGTGAAAGCCACTCGTCGCGCCGCAGCTGCGGGCGCGGATATTCCGTACGCATCGGTTTCATTCTGACTCCTATGTGATGTGTCGATACCTCATTTTACTTGAAAAAAGAGCAGATGTCAATCATTCTTGATCGCTTTAACGGGTACTATCTGCGATCTCGATGCCGGCGGCGTTTAATGCGTCCACAAAAACGCGGTATTCTTCGAGCTTGGGATGGATGCTGTCTTTCAGCATATCCGCCGTGAAGAGCGGCGACGTATCGAGGCAGGTGATCCAACTCCTGTCCTTGCACCATGCCATCATCGCCTTGTTGACGAGCGAGACGTCGTACTGCTTCATCTCATCGTAACTGCGTTGGGTGATCGTAAACCACCAGATCTGGGTATCGGGAAGGCGGTCGTGCAGAACGGTGAACATGCGTTGCAGCGCCTCCGTTGCCATATCGGCGGTGTCACCCTGATCGTAGACGTTGTTGGTGCCGATGTGCATGACGAGATTGCGCGGCGTCATATCGGCGAGGAGATGATCGGCGAGATATTCCCAATTATAGGAGTGCGTGGAGCCGATGCCGAAGCAGAGCGCGTCTTTCCCGTTGTACGTATCGTAGAAATTCGTCCAGAACCCGCTCGCGTCGAAAAAGCTGTCGCCCGCAAAGACCGTCGTATCCGGGGTGCCGCTCATCTTCCAAAGCGCTTTGAAATTTTCGAGACGGGTGGGCCAATCGGGATGCCACCCCGTGACGTCGGTGCGCCATTTTTCTTCTATATCCATACCGATCTCCCTGCAATCCACGGTAAATTCCACCGAGAAATTTTCCGAATACGCCCGCACTTCGCAGAGCCCTTCCGCGAGCGCCTTTACGGTGTGCGCCTCGGGCGAGAGCTCGACGAGCGTTTCGTCGTACTCATATTCGAGCGGTTCCGCCTGCGCGGAATCCGACCACACGGGAACGAACTCGCTGGGCGCGCAGTCGATCCAAGCTATGACGTCGGCAATCTCGAGGGTCACCTGTTCGGGAACGGGCGGATCCTCTCCGTTGTGACCGGGGTCTTCGCCGTTGGGATCGGGCCCCTCGCCGCACCCGGCAAAGAGAAAGAGTGCGCTCAAGGCGACCGCGGCAATCAGATTTATCTTCTTCATATCCGTTCCTCACAAAAATTATTTCACGATCCGCATTCCGCCCACGCCGTCGAACAGTTTGAGCTTTTCCATATCGAAACAGAGCCGCACTTCCTCGCCCATGCGGATGAGGCGGTCGGCGGAGAGTTTGCAGATGAGGCGGCCGCCGAACGCGTTGAAGTAGACGCACAGTTCGCTGCCGAGCAGTTCCACGAAATCGGCGACGGCGGTGAACGGCTCGCTCGCCGCTCCCTTGAATTCGTCCGCGAGATGAATGTGCTCGGGGCGGATGCCGATGAAGAGTTCGCGCTCGGCCGCCGCGCTCTCGTACGCTTTGAGGTATGCCTCGATGCGCCCAATGTTTTGGGTGTGCAGATCGGGCTTCTCCTCTTTACGCTTGCGCTTCTTCTCGGGAACGGCTGCCTCCTCCTTTTTGACGAACGCCTCCGCGGAACCTGCCTGTTGCAGGGACGCCGCGACGGCGCGCTCCTCCTCCATGAGCGGGCCCGCGTACTTTTTGAGGAGACGGATGACGGTGCGCCATTCGCCGCTTTCGTATGCCGCGGTGAGCGCCGCCGTCCGCTTGGAGGATGCGCCGAACGCCTCGCACGCCTGCGAGACCGCCTCCTTCATCGCCGCCTCGCACCGCCCTTTGAGTTCGCCGAAATAGGCGATCTTTTGGGCGACAAACGCGCCGAACGTCTCGTCCGTGCCGGCGGGCAGCGTGACGCCGCTCTCCCCTTCCCAAATCGCGCCGTCGCGCATCTGTGCGCGGAACACGTTCATGGGAGGACTGCCGATAAAGGTGGCGACAAAGACGTTGGCGGGCTCGCTGTATATCTCCGAGGGCGTTCCGATCTGCTGGACGAAGCCCTTGTTCATGACGACGATGCGGTCCGCCATCGTCATTGCCTCCGTCTGGTCGTGCGTGACGTAGACGGTGGTCGCCGAGATGCGCTTGTGCAGCTTGACGATCTCACTGCGCATCTGCACGCGGAGTTTGGCATCGAGGTTGGAGAGCGGCTCGTCCATGAGGAAGAGCTTGGCGTTCCTTACGATCGCCCGCCCGAGGGCGACGCGCTGCATCTGTCCGCCCGAGAGCTCGCGCGGCTTGCGGTCGAGGTAGGGGCCGAGGTCGAGGATCTCCGCCGCCTCGAACACCTTTTGCCTGATCTCCTCCTTGGGAATACGGCGGACGGCAAGCCCGAAGCCGATGTTGTCGTACACCGTCATGTTGGGATAGAGCGCGTAGCTCTGGAATACCATTGCAATGTCCCTATCCTTGCTTTCGAGGTGGTTGGCGAGCACGCCGTCGATGTAGAGATAGCCCGAGGAGATCTCTTCGAGCCCCGCGATCATGCGGAGCGTCGTCGACTTGCCGCAGCCCGAGGGTCCGACGAGGACGATGAACTCGTTCCGTTCGATGGACAGGTTGAAATCGTAGACCGCCTGAACGTGGTTATCGTAAATCTTGTTGATGTCCCGTAGCAGCACGACAAAGCCGCCCGCCTCTTCCGCTACGACTCTTCCCTTGTTTTCCTTGTATTGGGTTCTTGCTTCCTGCAATGTGATATTTTTTTCCATGTCTGCTCCGTAATTCAACGTTTGACGCCCGTGGCGGCAACGCCTTCGATGATCTTGTTCTGCGTAAAGATATACAGAATGAGGATGGGCACGGCGCTCACGATGGCGCTTGCGAGGTTGATGCCGATGCTGTTCGCCGTCTTGCTGCCCGCGATGTACGCGATGCCGACCTGCAACGTCCAGAGCGACTTATCCGCCGTGCCGAGGATGACCTGCGGCCACAGGAGATCGTTCCACGCGCCCATGAAGCAGAACAGCCCCTGCACGAGAAAGACGGATTTCGCAAGCGGTAAGACGATTTTGACGAAGATGCGGAGGTTGCTCGACCCGTCGATGCGCGCCGATTCGATGAGGTCCTGCGGGATGCCCAAAAAGAACTGGCGGATGAGGTACAGTCCCCCCACGCCGCCGAGGCTCGGCAGGATGAGTGCAAACAGCGACTTTGAGATGCCGAGGTTGGCCATGTTTGCGAGCTGCGCCGTCATGGTGGCGACCCCCGGGATGACCATCGTGAAGATGAGCACGTAAAATACGATCCTCTGTCCGCGGAAGCGCAAAAATACAAAGGCGTAAGCCGCGAACCCCGCGATGGTGAGATAGAGCACCGTTGTGACCGTAGAGACGATGAAACTGTTGAGGATCCAGCGCTCCACGGGAAGGCGCACGCCGTTCGTATCGTACTTGCTGAACAGGGCGATGTAGTTATCGAAGGTAAACCCGTCCGACGGGATGAGCTCGCCCGGGTGGTTCTCGAATGCGTACTGCGACGTAAAGGAGCCGATGACGCCCACGACGATGGGCACGAGCCATACGATGCAGAACAGGAGCAAAAAGACGAACGCGTTGAGGCGGAACAGGTTTTTGGAGAGATACCGCGCCACCCTGCCTTCGCCGAGTTCCTTGCGTTTTTTCAACCCCACTACGACAAAATCGAGCACGACCATGGCGAAGCAGACGGTGCAGACGACGATAATGGCGGCGAGAAGAACTTTACTCATTTCCGTTTGCCTCCTCCCGCACGGCGGGCACGGGCTCCGATGCCTTCTCCGCCTTTTCCGCCTTGTATGCGGCAAAGGCGCGGGCGAGCTTGGTGCCGCTCTTGCGTTCACGCGTAAGAAACAGTTGGATCCCCGTAATGCAGCCGATGAACACGCCGAGCGTCAGCCCCATCGCACTCACCATGCCGTAAATATCGTATTGTCCGGAGTTCATGAGCGACTGCAGATACCACATGATGGTGGCAGTCGTGCCGACGCCGGTATCGGGGTTGGCGGGCCCGCCGTTGGTGAGCACGTAGACCTGCCCGTACAGCCCGAAATAGCCGATGATGGTGGTGAAGAGGCAGACGATGAGCTGCGGCTTGATGGCGGGGAGCGTCACCGCGAACATCCGGCGGATGCCCGTGCAGCCGTCCACGCTCGCCGCCTCATAGAGGCTCTTATCGACGTTTTTGAGCCCTGCGCTCAAAATGATGAAGTTGCCGCCCCATCCACCCCACAGACAGAGCAGGATGATGACGAACCACGCCGTCGTCGTTTGATCGAGCCATCCGATCGTCTGTCCCAGCCATTGGTTGATGTAGCCGAAGTTGGTGCCGAAGAGCGAGATGAAGATGACGCCGCTCGCCGAGACGGGCAAAATGGACGGGAAATAGATGAGCGCACGGAACACTTTGTAGCCGCGCGGCTTGCTGTTCACGAGAACGGCAATGGCGAGCGGCACGAGAATGGCAAGCGGCACGAGAATGACGGCAAACAGCGCGGTATTCTTCATCGAGTACCAAAACTCGGTGTTGTAAATGCTGTTGCTGTTGGAGAGGAGCGTCTGAAAATAGGAGAACCCCCTCCACTCGTTCTTCGAAGGATCGGCGATGTTATACCGCATCAGCGACATCACGATGCCGTAAAAGAGCGGATAGACGCAGAAGAGCAGGAAGAAGAAGATGAACGGCCCGAGAAACAGCAAAACGATGCCGTAATTCTTGAAGAACTGCTTCCGCTTGCTCCGTTTGAGCGCATATTCGCTTGCCGTTGTCATGCGAGCCACTTACAGTCCCTCCGACGCTTTGATGAAGTTGACCGCGTAATCGTAGCGCGACTTGATGATCTGGGCGACCGTGCGATCCTTGAAGTTGGAATTGAAGATATCCGAATAGACGTTCTTCAACCCCTCGTAGACGGCGCTGTAATGGGGCGTATTGCCGAGCATCACGAAGTTTTCGGGGTCGCCGAATTCTTTGAGATAGCGGTCGTAGAAGGGCTTTTCCTTGTACTGCTGCGATTCGAGGATCGCCTTGCATGCGGGAAGATGCCCGCCCTGCATGTAATCGACGGCGTTTTCCGTCATGAATTTCGCATAGAGCGCGGCGGCAACGCGCTTCGTCTTGCTCGTCACCGTGCGGCAGATGGAGAAGCAGTGCCCCACGCCGTAGATCTCTCCCGCGTACTCTGCGTTCTCATCGAGCGCGTACAGCTTGGACATATTCATGATATCGAGGGGGGCGTACGTCTTATTCCCATCGTCCGGAAGATCCCCGAGAATATCTTCGTACTCATTCAGGCGCTGTTCGATCCACCACGGGCCTTCGCAGCTGAATACCGCTTCGCCGCTCGCGAGCTTGGACCAGACGGTGTTTACGTCATCCTTGCCGCTCACGAATGCGCCCTTGTAGGGCGTTCCCTTGAAGTCGCCCTGCCCCGTCTGCCAATTGCGGAACATCGTCATCACGTCCTCGAGCCCCTTCGTGTTCCACGCGGGATAGCCCTTTTCGTCGGTCAGCTTTCCGCCGTTCTGGAATACCGCCGTCTGCGGGATCCAGCCCTGCTCGATGCCGCCGTCCTTGCTCATGACGACGGGATAGTAGTTGTCGCCGAACGTCTTGCTCTGCGTCCACACGCACGCCGCCTCGTTGGTCTTGTTCATCTCGCGGTGCCAAAGGGTGCCCGCTTCGTACTTCTCGACGAGCGCGTTGCACACTTCGACGAACTCCGTGAGCGTCGTGGGCTTTTCGAGCCCGTTCTTTTCGAGGATATCCGAACGCACGAACCATACGCCCGCGTGCACATCGAGCGGCACGCCGTACAGCTTGTTCTGGTAATAGCACTCGCCCATGACGTTATCGAGATAGGCATCGGGATCGAATTCCGTCTTTGCCGCTTCAAAATACTCGGACATGGGCACGATCACGTTGTTCGCCGCAAGCCCCGAGAGGCGCTCGCTGTGAATGATAATGACGTCGGGCGCGTTGCGGGGATCGGTGGTGATGGTGTTTGCGACCTGCTGATAAAAGTCGCCGTTGACGATGGGCGTGATCTTCGCCTGCAAGCCGTTCTCGCGGTAATAGTCGTTGAACATCTTGTTGACCTTTTCGAGATACACGTCGTCCGGGTCGCCGACGATCGACCAAACTTTGAGGTCGACGTTCTCAAAGACGGGGTCGCCGAACTCATCGAATTTGAGATCGTCCTGCACATTGTTCGAGCCGCTCCCGCAGCCCGCCGCGATCCCTGCGGTAAACGCGGCGGCGAGCCCCACGGCGATGATTTTTGTGATGATCTTCCCTTTCTTCATTGTATTGTCCTCCCGATGATTTCCACTTCTCCGACCGCAAAATCCACCGCACTTTCAAAGGTGATGACCACGCGGTCGGTGATGATATCCGATTCAAGCTCCACGTTGTAGGCAGAATGCGGATAAATGAACTCGTCATCCGTTTTCAGATAGGCGGAATTGAAGTTCGCGCCGACGATTCCCTTGTGCTCTCCGAAGTCGATCTGCGCGATCTGTTGGGTGCGCAGCTCGTAGTCGTAAGAATTGCAGACGACGACCGCCTTGATGCGCACGGGACTTGCGAACGTGAGTTCGATGCTCCGCCTGCCCGCTTTGAAGGTCGTCTCGCGCGCGACTTCCTGCGTCTTGATTGCGCGGTTGGTGAAATTATCGGTGAGATAGGCGATATTCTCGCCGTCGGCGCGCACCGTTGCCGAGGGCGCGAGATTTGTGTACCCGCTGACCGCGGCGGGAAGCCGCGTGAGCGACCACGTGGGGCCGTTGGTATAGGGCATCCCCTGCGCGTCGAAGTACAGATAGTCGAAGGCAAGGGCGCGCCAATTGCCGTGTTCGATGTCGGCGTTCCATTCGCGCGCCTGATGCGCATGATAGGCAAACATGAGTTCGCCCTCCACATCCACGACGGAGGCGTGTCCCGTGCCCGTCATGAACCCCTTATAGCGGTTGCTGACGTACGTTCCGCCCTCGCCCGGCACGCCGAGAAGCATATTTTGGAGATAGCTGTCGTTGGGCTTTACGAAGGGCCCGAACGGGGTATCCCCCACGGCGTATCCTACGGCGTATTCGAGATCCACAAAGCTGTTTGCGCAATAGGTGAGAATATATTTCCCGCCGTGCTTTACCATGTACGGGCCCTCCGCGCACTCAAAGCCGTTTGCAAACGAGGGAGACCAATTCTCCCACTGGATGAGGGGAACGGCGTCGTCCACCTTCTTGTAGCCGGGGCGGATGAGGCGCGTGAGCGTGGAGATATCCCACTCCGTCGGGCTCTTCAACTCCACGCCCCAGATCTCCGCGTTGTTCTCGTAGTGCTCGGACTTGAACGGGTTCTTGGAGCAATCGTAGCTGAAATACATATACAATTTGCCGCCATCGTCCTCGAAAACGTTCTGGTCGAGAATGGTGCTCCCCTTCATGTCCTTGAAGGGCGTATTGGCGAGCGTCTGCTCGGAGATGGAGGGATCGAACACCTGCGCAAACGGGCCTGCGGGGCTGTCGCCCGTCGCAACGCCGATCTGGCAGTAGCTCGGCTCGGTGTTGCCCGAGGGGTAGTTGATGTTGACGGTGTAGTACAGATACCACGTGTCGCCGATCTTCTGCAAGTCGGGCGCCCAGAGGCTCGTCTCCGTCGAGCCGACCGCCTTCGCCCCCGAAAATACCACGCCGAGATCCTCCCAGTTGGTGAGATCGTCCGAACGGTAGCAGTTGAAGCCGAGCCCGCCGCGCGTGCCGTAGGCGTAGAAGTACCCGTCCTCGTAGACGACCATGGGGTCTCCCATGTCCCGCGTGAGGTCGTTGCGGTACCACAGGTCGGTGTTGTATTCGCCCGCGGCCGCGTTGTCGGTGAACTTTACGGTGGAGCTTTCGTAGGTCTCGTATTCTATCTTTCCGCCCGTATGATCGGGGTTCGTTTCGTTGCCACAGCCGGCGAGCGCACCGACCGCCGCGCACGCAAGTGCAAGGCAGATAATTCCGATTCTTTTCATGCTACCTCCTTATGATTGGGTGATGACGGGGTTCGTGATGGTGACGCCGCACTTGAACGACCCAATGCCGGGCGTGCAGGCGGTGTCCGCATTCCAATACCCGTTGTTGCGCAGGAGCGTGTCCACATCCACCGTGGCGCCGCTCTTCGTGACCGCAGTTATCTGCGTGCCGTTGAGCCAGAGCTCCGCCCCCGCCGCCTTCTTGACGATCTTCACCTGCGTTTCGCCGTTGAGCAGATCGACGCCCGCGGGCAACGTGTATTCGTCCCAGGAATTGTCGTCGAGGTTGGTGCAGAGGGCGACCGTGGGGAACGAACTGTTGCCCTTGATGACGAATTGGATGGAGGCCGTCACCCGTTCGCTCTTGAGATAGACGAGCACCTTTCCGTCATAGGAGCTGCCGTAGGGCTTTATCTCGGACATGGTGAACTCTATGGTGTAGTCGCCCTTGATCGCTTGGGCGAATTTGAGCCCGTTCATGTAGTCGTTATCGGGAGGCCAGTTCATGTTGTTCGCCTCGCCGAAGTCCTCGCCTGCGAGCTTGTAGACGTTCCCCGTCTTGGTGACGTAGCCGCCGACATAGAAGGCATGCTTTTCGAGCTCTGCGGCCGCCTCTGTGCCCGTCTTGACGGTGACGTTGGAGAAGGTCACGCCGCATCCCTCCGCATAGAGGACGAGGAAGGTCTCACCCGCAAACGCTGCCTCTTTTTTGGCGATCAGTTTGCCGTTCGCGAAGAGATAGTAAGACGCGCCGTCTTTCAGAAGCCCGATGGTGTTGGCGCCCATAAAGCCGTGCGCCGTATCGCCGTTGGCGGCGTAATTGAGGGTGAACGTTTCCCCGTACCCGTCGCCGTATTCGGCATGGCGCGCCGTGCCGCCACTGCCCGCAATGCCGTAGCGGAAGTACTTCGTATAGCCCGCCGCCGCGCTCAAAAATCCCGCGCGCACGCCGTCTTTCTGCTCTGCGCCCTGTACGGTCGCCGAGACGTACCACGTTTCCCCGCTCGTTTTCAGGGGAAGGTAATTCTCTCCCGCGGTGAATGTTGCACCCGCCGCCTCTGCGGTCATGTTGCCGCTCTCGCCGATGTACATCTCCGTCTCGAAGAGAGACGAGGATGAGGTCGGCGGGGCGACGACGGTGAAGGTGCGGGTCTTTGTGACGTTCTCGCCCGACTGCGCCGTGACGCGCACGGTGATATCGCCGCGCACATTTGCGCCCACGGTGAGGTGTCCCGCGGGGGTGAGCGTGACGCCCTCCTTCGCAGTTTCCATACCCCATGTCACGTTTTTGTTGACGGTGACCGCGGGATAGACGGACGCGGTGAGGTCGTATTCTCTGCCCGCGATGAGGCGATTGTCGAGCCCGTTGACTTCCACTTCTTCGGCGAGCTGGAAGGTATCGAGCGCGGCGAGCACTTCGTCTTCCTCGTTGGAAGCGTCGTAATTTGAGACTTCGATGACCTGATTTTGTCCGAACACGCCCGGGAAGGTATCCTTGCCCGCAAATTTTTCGATGTCGACGACCGTCTTGACAACTTCGTCGCCGCACTCGAAGATGACGTAGTGTTTGGTGCCGAGGCGGATGATGGTGACGTCCGCTTCCCCGCCCATCTCGATGGGAGAGGTTGTGAGTTCGACCTCCGTCTCCTGCGCGTTGCCCGTCGTGCGCCAGCCGCCGTAGTAGGGAACGCATGTATTTGCGTTTTCATCCCTGTTTTGGAAGCCCGCCCACAGCATGACTTCGCCGATGGGGGTACCCGCGTTCACGAGGAAGGAGCCCACGCCCCATCTGCCCCATGTATCGCCGTTCGTGCAGCCCGTGCGCTTCAAGTGGCACTTGAAGAACCACGCCTGCCCGGGACGCTCGACGAGGAGCTGCGCCTGTCCGTCCTTGATGAGGACGGTGCCGCCCGTTTCGGCGTTCGTGAAATCGATGGTGCCGTTCTTATAGCCGTTTTCCTGCATGAAGAAGTTGCGCGTGACCGTGAAATGCACCTTCTCGGAGACCGACGTATCCTCGACGAGGGTGATGGTGACATCCGCCTCGCCCGTGCCGACGGCTTCCACCGAGCCGTAGTTATCCACCGTGACGACGGCTTTATCGGAGGAAGCGAACGTCACGCCTTCCTCGGTGTTTGCTGTCGTCCAGACGAGCGTGATCCCCTCGCCCACTTTGAGCGCCTGCTCTTTTTCACTGCGCAGGCGGAGCGACGGCGTCCCCGCAGGGGGCGCGGCGGACCCGCCGCACCCCGCAAGGAGGAACACGCACGCCAACACGACCGAACATAAAATGCTGATAAATTTTTTCATGATACCTCCGTTTGCCATGCGTTACGAAATGGTGAGGTTGGAGACGGTCGCGGTGACGCCCGCCTCGCCTGCATAGTCGTTGCTGTTGAACGTCCAAAAAGCGAGTGTAGTGGCATTGTTGGCGGCGGCGCTCTTCACTTCCGTATCGTTGACGAAGAACTTCATCTGCCCGTCTGCACGAGTGATTTTTACGGTATAAGTGTCCGTTTTTTCAACGGTGATCGGACAATCGCCCCAATCGGCACCTGCGCCATTCAGGATGAAATTCAATTTTGCCGCAGAGCCTTTGATTTTGTTTTCAATACCGAACGTATATCCGCCGATGACCGTCATCCACTTGGAGTCCGTCATATCGTCGGAGAATTTGAGCGTGTATTCCAACGTGAAATTTTCGGACAACGTTCCCGTATAGAACACCTTGTTTTGGCACTTGTCATTTGCATCAAAGCTATGAACCTCAAATGCCATCGTGAAGCCGTCCTCGGTGAGGTTCGACGCGCCCTTGGTGAAGGAGAAGAACTTGTTCTTCGTCACGTCCTCGATCGAGCCGTTCGTCACCTTGATATCGCTTACCGTGCAGGTGGCTCCCTTTGTCGCAATGCGGATGGGTTGTTCGGTAGACCAATCCTCATAGCGGCGGATGAGGGTACGCATATCCTGACTGTTATCCAAATGGAATTTCGTCAATTCCTGATTGTCGAGATAGATATGGTATATCCCCTCCACGACCGCGATCTTGTAAGTATGGTCTGCTGCGGTATCAAATTCGGCGAATTCATCCGAACTGAGCCACGAACCGTCCCAAAACATCTCTTTGCTTGCGTTGACGGACTTTGTGAGCGTCTCAATGCGGTTGACGTGTCCTTCGCGGTTGTAGACCACATAGAACTGATTGTTCGAGCCGCCGAGGGAGATCATGAGTTTGGGGAAATTTTCTTTCGCCGTATAGTTCTTTACGGTAAACTCAATGGAGAAGTCGCCGATCACTTTGTGTTTGTAGTCGACGGAGTAATCCGCTTCCACATAATCAAACTCATTGACGACGCCGTCCTCCGTGGTGGTGAACTCAAAGGAGTTATCATCGGTATAGAGCGTAATTCCGCCTTTATCACCGACTTTCACCGTCCAATCGCTGTTCTCCGTCGCCGTGGGACGCTCGCTGACGGTGACCTGAACGACCGCCGTGCAGACGACGTCGCCGTTCACCTTGATTGTGATCGTCACGTTCTCTTCGCCGACAGCGACCGCCTTGATCTTGCCGTCCGCGTAGGAGACAAAGTCCTTCTCCTCCGTCGTCACTTCAACGGTGTAGCCGTCATGGATGGGGGTGCCGTTGCGGTACACCGTATAGGTAAGTTCCTGCTCTTTTCCCTTGGAGATCGTGACCTTCCTGTTGAGCTCTTCGATGGTGTAGATATCGAGTTCTTCATATTCGCCGAACGTAATATCGGTGAACTTCACGGTAGCGGAGGCATCGTCTCCCTTCTCGTTGAAGATCGAGAAGCGAAGGTAGGAGCCGATCTCGTAATCGGGCTTGCAGAGTTCTACGCCGTTCGCAATGATGCGGTTGATGTTCCCGCTCCGCTCGATGCGAAGCGCAACGGTGTAGGTGCCGTCCTCGCCTGCCTCATAGGGAATATTGTAGTCACCCACCGCAGGCCAAGTGATATTCTCAAAGTCGTCGCCGAGATTGACAAGTTCAAGACAGAGTTGTCCCGACTTGATCTTGTTGCAGAAGTGAAGTTCCTTTCTTCCGCCGAGGTTGACGATCGCCTTGCCGTCCTCCATCGCCGCGCTGAACACAAGGTTCATCGTGAGCGTGAAGTCGCCTTTTTGGATGGGCTCCTTGCGGACAACGCGGTTGCGCGCCTGATCCCAAGTGCCAGTGGTGAACTCCATGGCAACGCCGTTCTCCTCCGGCTGCGCCTTATCGCCGTAGCCGAAGTAATCGGGAATGGTCGTCGGCGTCGTTTCAACCTTAATGTTGCGGACTGTGCAGGAGACGCCGCTCGTCGAGATACGGATGGGCTGTTCGGTGGCGTAATCGGCAAGCTTCCGCACGGGCGTGCGCACGTCGTTGAGATTTTCGCCCTCGTGGAAGGTAAGCGGCTTGCCGTCCAACGAAACAGTGTACACGCCGTTCTTTACTTCGATCTTGTAAGTATGGGAAGCGTTTACATCGAAAGAGGCAAACTCCGCGCTGTTGATCCAACCGCCGACGTACCAACTGTTGCCCGAAACGGATTCGGTGAAGCTCTCGACGCGGTTGATCGTTCCCAAGCGGTTGTAGGCGACGTAGAATTGGTTGTGCGTACCGCCGAGCGAGATCATGAGTTTAGGATAGTCGCCCACCGATTTGTAATTCTCCACGGTGAACTCGATGGAGAAGTCGCCCGTGACGGTTTTCTTGTAGTTGGCGGAGTAATCCGCGTCCGCATAGTTATATTCATCGCCGACGCCGTTCGTGCTTTGGTATGCTTCGGGGAATTCGATGGAATTATCGTCGGTGTAGAGCACAACGCCGCCCTTCACCTGCCAATTCTCGTTGGAGTCCGCCGTCTCGCGTGCGGTGATGTGGAACGTGACGGTCGCCGTACAGACGACTTCATCGTCCACCTTGATGTTGATCGTAAGCGTCTCCTCGCCCGCCGCAAGCGCCGTGACCTTCTTGCTGCCCTCGTCGTAGGAAATAAAGTTCTTCTCCTCCGTCGTCACTTCAACGGTGTAGTCCTCATCGTGTATGGGGGTGCCGTTGCAGTGCACCGTGAACGTTACTTCATGCTGTCCTGTGACGGAGAGCGTGACGTCCTTGGTGAGATCCTCAACTGTGTAGACCTTGGTCTCCTCATAGTCGCCGAACACAATATCGGTGAACTTCACGGTGACGGAGTTTTCGTCGCTGCGCATATTGAACACGGAGAATTGCAGGTGCTCGCCGAACGCATAGTCGGTGCGGCAGATCTCCTCGCCGTTCGCAATGATGCGGTTTTCGTTCCCCTTCCGCTCGATGCGGAGGGCAATGGTGTAGGTGCCGCCCGCGCCCGCTTCGCAGGGCACGGCGTACGTTTTGCCGAAGGCGGGTCCGTCAACGAGTTGCAGGACGATCCCCTGCCCTGCCGCGATCTTGTTGCAGAATTGCAGTTCCTGCGTATTCCCGAGAAGGACGATCGCCTTGCCGTCGTGCATCGCCGCGCTGAATGTGATGTTCATCGTGAGGTTGCAATCGCCCGTCCTGTTTGCCGCCGTGCGGATGACGCGGGTGCGCGCCTGCGCCCAAGCCAAGCTGTCGGGAGTGCCGTCGTAGCACTGCATCTCAATGCCGTTTTCTACCGTCGTCGCATTGCCGAAGTGGAAGTATTCGGGAAGCGTCCTTTCATTCTGCGTCACGGTGATGTCGCTGACGCGCGCCGAGACGCCGTTCGTCGCAATGCGGATGGGAAGTTCGGCAGCGCAGTGTTCGTAACTGCGCACAAGGGTGGATTCCGGTCCGCCGTTTCCGCCGTTGAACGGCGTGAAGGTGAGCGCGGTTCCGTCCACCGTCACATTGTAAATGCCGTTGCGCACTTCGATCTTGAAGGTATGGGAAGCGTTCGCATCGAATTTTTCAAAACTGCCGCTGTTCACCCAGTCGTTGTCGTGCACCGCATTGTCATAGACATGACGGGTGTACGTTTCGATGCGGCAGTAGCCCGATGTATAGACGACATAGAACTGGTTGTGATCCGCGCCGAGCGAGATCATGAGTTTGGGATTTTGCGCATAGGCGACATATTCGGAGACGGTGAACTCCACGGAGAAGTTGCCCGTCACCTTTTGTTTGAGAATGGCGCCGTAGCCCGCATCCTCATAGCTCTGTTCGTTGCCGACGCCGTTCGTCGAAGCCATGTAGTCGGGAAATACGATGTCGCCGCTGTCGTCCTCGAGAATGACGCCGCCCTTCACGGAGAGCTGACTGTTTTCCTTGTCCTCGGACGCTGCGATGATGGTCACGGTGAGGGTATCCTTCGCGTCGCCCGCCGTGCATACGACGGTCACTTTCCCCGCCGCATCATCGGAAAGGTGCAGCGTGCCGTCCGCATCGATGGTGGTGCCCTCCTGTCCCGCGGTCATGCCTTCCTTGTCGAGCGACCAAGCGACCGTCGCGCCCGCGCTCTTGTCTGCGGGATAGCAGTTCGCGGTGTACTTCTGCGTCGAACCCTTGAGAAGGCGCACCGCTCTCGTCTCATTGATGACGACGGAAGCGACGCCCTTTGTCGCATACGCTGCGGCCGCCTCGCTCACCTCATTTTCATCGTAAGACACGGAAAAATGGGAGACCGTGACGACTCTCTCCTGCGAAAAAACGCCGGGGTAAGTCGCCGCAGTCTCCTGCGCCGTATAAGTTCCGTAATATGTTCCGATCGTGTAATAATAATTGTCGCCGTTGCGGATAATCTCGCATTCAACGCCGTTTGTAAGATCGAATGTGCGGTTGCTGTATCCTTCGGGATTGCCGTCATATTTGGCGCTGCCCCAGCCCGCATAGAAGTCCCTCAAATAGACGCTGAACTTTCCGTCGGGCTGGCTGTCCTTGTTCTGCATCCCGAACCACAGCGCGTGGTCGCCGTTATCGAGGAAAGAACCGACGCCGAACGCCTCTCCCGTGTTGTAATCGACGGCAGAGAGCGTCGTGCGGAAGACCCATGCCGTCGCCTTGCGCTCGGCAACGAGGGTCGCCTGCCCGCCCATGATGCGAACCTGCCCGGTGGATTCTCCCGAGAAATTCAACGTGCCCCTCTGCACTTCGCGGGAGAAGAAATAATCTACAACTTCATACGTCACGCTGACGGGCAGCACATCGGTATGTCCCGTGAGTGTGAGTGTAACCGTCGTCTTGCCTTCCTTGACGGCGGTCACCGTGTGGGAAGCCTCGTCGTACGTGACCGACGTGCCCGAGAGCGTCACGGCAACGGGCTCCGTCGCAACGGTCTCGCCGTCCTTCGTCACCGTCCACGTGAGCGTGTCGGTAACGGGGTCGGTGATCGCCTCGTCGATCTCCAGCGTGCGAGTCTTTTCACCTTCGAGTTTGAGATCCCAAACTGCTGTTGAAGATGACCCCCCCCCGTCGTCCGTGTCGGGTTTTTTCCCGCCGCACGCCACAAATGCTCCGCAGAGTATGAACGTTACCGCCATACAGAGCCCGACCAACAACTTGCGTTTTTTCATCCTATTTTTTCCTCCTTATTTTCCTATATCAGCTCGGCTTACGCCGTTTCTCCCTCATGAAGGAATACATCGTACCGCTCGCGGATGGCCAGTTCTTCGTGCCCGTCGTTCTCGATCTTCGCCACGAGCTTGCCCAGAGCATAGCGCGTATATTCCGCCTTGTCCACGCCAACGGAGGTGAGCCGCAGCGGGAACGGTACCTCCGCCCCGATATCATCGTAGCCGACGACTTTCATGGAGGCGTACTTTTCGCCCTTCAGATTGGTGAGCACGTAGAAGGCGATCATATCCGAAAAACAGAAAACGCCGTCCGGGATGAACCCCTCCGCCTCCAAAGCGGCGATCTGCTCTGCAAATCCGCCGTTGATATCGATGACCTTTGCCGAATGGCCGTGCGCGGCGAGAGCGTCGATAAAGCCCTTGCCGCGATCCTGCACGCACGTCATGCCCATGCCTTCGGCAACGTACAGGAATTTCTTGCAGCCCTTTGAGATGAGTTTTTCCGCGGCGAGCCTGCCGCCCTTCTCATCGTCCGTCGTCACATAGTCGAGCTCGGGGATGTTCGTGCGCCGCCCGAGAACGAGCACGGGCACGCCGTACCTGCGCACCGCCCCGCCGAGTTCTGGCGAGGCCTCGAGGAAACTGACGACCGCCGACGCGCCCAGGGAAAGTGCGTCGAGATACACCTTTTCCGTGATCTCATGCTCATAGGCGCGGAACACCGTGGTGAGCGCGTACCCGAGGCGGTTCGCCTCGCGGTAGAGATAGTCGATCATCACCGAGAAATAGACGTTCCTGAGCCCGTCGAACACCACCGCGATGCTCTTCTCGTTGCCGATGCGCAGCGAACGCGCCGTTTGGTTGGGCACGTAGTTGAGCAATTTCGCCGCTTCGAGCACCTTCTTTTTGGTGTCCTCCGAAAGATATCCCTGATTGCGGAACACGCGCGATACGGTCTGTGCCGTGACGCCCGCCTCCCGCGCGATATCCTTTACCGTGACCCTTCCTCTTGCCATAAGGTCTCCTTTTTGTATATATTAACGTTAATATATTGGCGCAAATTTTACGGATTTGAAAAATCCGTCCTTCAATGTTCTTCCGCAAACATCGCGCAGCCGATGCGGAGAAACTCCTTTATCTTCTCCTCCAGCCGCACGCGCGGAACATCCAACCACTCCGCAAGGCATCCGATGCAGAGTTTTTTGTCCTGTGGGTTGTATTTTGCGTTCAAACCGAGTTCGTTGAACGTGAGCCCCCGCCCGCAACGCGCACAGCTCATTTTGCGTCCACGAGGTGCAGGCGGTATACGGCGCAGGCGTGCGGCGGTACTTTATCGCGCAGGAGCGCGTTCTGCGAGGCGATCTCCCGCCCCGTGTACAGCTCCTTGCCCCGCAGTCGCTTTCCGCTGAATTCCGGCACGCCAAGGTCGTCCACGGGCACCCAGAAATTGGCGTCGCCGTCCGTCATGTTGAAGAGCCCGAGCGCGATATCGCCGTTCCCGAGCGCGCGCACCACGATGGGCAGGTCGTCGCAGTCGAAGAAGCGGGTGATGTACGGCCTGTTCCCGCGGGCGTCCTGCGAAATGGCGATGAGATCCCTGTTCATGAGGACAGATCTCGTCGTCTCGTCCATATCGCGGATGTCGCAGCCGATCATGAGCGGCGAAGCGAGCAGGCACCACGCGGCGAAATGCAGGCGGTATTCATCGTCCGTACACCCTTTGAGCCCGACATTCCCCCTGCCGTGCATGCCGACGATGAGCATATCCATATCGTTGAAACAGCCCACGCCGCCGTAAGGCAGGATGTTGTATTGCCGCTTGATGAGATCCTTCACGGAATCGAAGGTATCGAAGATATCGGGCGTGGAGCGCCATGCGTTGGCGCCCGTCGTTCCGATCCACTCGTGCGTGTTGTCCGCGCCCCAGCTGCATCCGCTGAACAGGATATCGCGCCCGCAGTTCGCGAGCGCAAGCCCCATGCGGCGGTAGAGCGTCTTGCCCTCCAACCCCGCGGGTTTGAAACAATAATCGTATTTCAAAAAGTCCACGCCCCACCGCGCAAACGTCTTGGCGTCCTGATACTCGCGGTTGAGGCTCCCGGGATACTCCGCGCACGTCATGGCGCCGCAGCAGGAATACATGCCGAACTTCAACCCGCGGCGGTGCAGTTCGTCCGCGACATATTTCATGCCGTGCGGGAACTTTTCGGGATCGGGAACGAGCTTTCCGTCCTTACCGCGCTCACGGAGCGCCCAGCAATCGTCTATCACGACGTATTGATAGCCCGCGTCCTTCAACCCGGTGGCGATCAACGCGTCCGCAGATTGCAGAATCAATTCTTCATTGATATCTTTCGCAAAAGTATTCCAGGTATTCCACCCCATCGGAGGCGTATTTTTGACCATGTCTGTTCTCCCGACCCGCCGCGAAATTTCCGCAGAATAGGTTAACGTTAATATATTCTGCCTTCATTATATCATAAAAAATTGCCGTGTCAATAGGTTTTGATAAATTTTTTCAAAAAATTTTTTAATTGGTTCATTTTTTGAAGTTTATGTGTAAATTTTGTCAATATTTTAACAACTCGAACACGAATTTTTGTAAATACCCATCCCCTCGCACAGACGAAACAGATCTCCCAAAATCGGACAAAGATCCCGTCGGCCGAATTGCGAATGAGCTCGGGATTTCGTCGGGCTCATTCCTTGGTTTTTGCCGATAGATCATCTTCCGCCTCTTTCTCGGGTGGCTCCCCCCTCGGCCCGCTCCCCTCTTTTCCATAAAAATATGCACCTCCAAAAGTGTCCGACTTTTGAGGTGCATATCGTTTACGCAGGGATCACGGTTGTTACATGACTTTTTCAGACGATCTCCACCGTGATGTAATCGCTGATCGCGTCGACGTACGTAATGCGGTACGTTGCGCCCTCCGCGTACACCATCGCGGTGGCGCCGTCGTATTTCACGCGGGTGAACGCCACTTCCTGCTCGTTGTACACAAAGCTGACAAGTTTCACAATCTTGCCGCCCTCCACCACGATGACCGCTTCCGTCTCGTACACGGTCTGCATGCCGTCGCGCGGGTTGTACTTCTCCTGTTTGCCGTAGTGCTCCACCTGCACCGATGTGTGCTGTTCGTCGAAGGAGACCTTCCAGTACTCCGGCCTTTCCGCGCTGCCCGTGCGCACAAAGGTCTGCCCGTCCTCTTCGTACCAATCGACCAACAAGCGCGAAAGCCAGTTGCCCGTCGCGCTCTTCTTGTAGCGGAACGAGATCACCGCGGATAATTTGCCCTCTTCGTCAAAGCGCACCGCGAGTTCCGTCAGCCCGTCGGCGGTGCGCACCACACAGCCGTCGTTGCGCACGGTGCACGCCGTAAGCGACGTTGCGGAAACAGAGACATAGTCCTCGCCCGCCTGTCCGAAGAAGAGCGTATCCGCCTCGATGTACACGAATTGCGCCGCCGCGCCGTCGAACGAGCAATCGGTAACGGTGTATTCGTAATGGTGATTGCCCGTGCTCATGCCGTATTGAAGTTGCAACGTAAACACAAACTGTTTGCCGTCCTCTGTCGTCAGCGCGTGGGAGACGTTCTCCGCAAAGAGCAGATAGCCGTTCGCGCTCAATGCGTCTGCAAATTCGACGCCCGCCTCGTTATAGCCACCGCTTGCCTGCAAGAAGTACAGTTTTTCGCCGTCGTAAATGGCAATGCCGTCGCCCCACACCTCGTCGTAATCCGCCTTGGTCGCCACGGATACGGCAAGCCTGCCCTCCAACGTGGCGTAAACTTTTCCGCCCGCGAGGTCGACATAGCGCACGAACGCCCGATCGGCGATGGAAAGCTGCGCGTACTTGCTTGCCGCGCCCCACGCTTCGCCGTTATAGACGGCGTTCACCGTTGCGATATCTTTGAGGAGCAGGCGCACGTGGATGCTGCCGCCGAGCACGCCATCCGCCATGCCTACGAACGCATCGGCGTCCACCCGCACCGCATTGGGGTCGGGGCAGGCCGTAAGGTCGATGCTCAACGTGTCGTTCGTCATTTCCTCATGGGTGAAGCAATAGGCGCCGATGCTCTCCACCTCGCGTAGCGTGATGCTGCGCAGGCGTTGGCAGCCGTAAAAGGCGCTGTCGCCGAGCGTAGTCGCAACGGGGATATCCGCCCGCACGAGATATTCGCAATCGTAAAATGCGCGCGCGCCGACGGTTTGCAGCAAGTTCCCCGTTACGCTCTGCAAGTCGCTGCGGTAGAAGGCCTCCGCCTCCACGGCGGTAACACTGCCGAGGTTTATCTCCGTGACGTCGCTCTTGAAGAAGGCTCTCTTCTTGATAATGGAGATATCCCCCGGCACGGTCACGGATGTGCGCGTGCCCTGATAACCGTACAGGGCATCCTCCACCCGCACAAATTCATCGGTGTTTACAGAGAAGCTGTCCTCTTCCAGATTGAAGTAAATGGGCTGCGCGTCGATCTCATTGGGGTAGAACACGGCAAGCACATCGTCCGCGACCGTGTACTCGCCTTCGAGACTGACGCCGTACCGATCGATGTAGCGCGCCAGCCCGTAGCCGTCCAGCACGAGCACCCGCCAATCGCTGTGGGAGATAAACACCGTCTCGTCCGCAAGTTGCTCGCGGTATTCATAGAGATACCGCCCGCCCACCTGCAAAACGGCGTAGAGGCGGAACACAAAGTTGTCCTCGGTGTGTTCGCCCCAGAAGGCGTACGTATCGCCGTCGATGCTCTGCACACTGCCGCGCGCCGTTTCAGCGCCCTGCGCGTCGTACAGCGTCGCGTTGCCGTAGCCGTCCAAATACATCACTTCGCCCGTGCGCTCGGTTTCCGAAACGCGCACATACGCGCCGCTCAACTCTTTGCGGAGCGTCACCGAGCCGTCATCCTTGATGTCGAAGATAAATTCGTTGACCGCCTCTCCGTCTCTGTACTCGGTAAAGATGATCGTCTTTCCGAGCGGGTCGAGGGTATAGCCCCGATCCTCGTACACCCTATCGTTGAGGTCGCACAGCGCCAGCGCACCGTCGTGCCGTGTGCCGTCCGCATCGGTGTAGTAGGCGGTGCCGTAGGGCTCCTCCCAACCGTCGGAGTACAGCTCTCCGCCGCCCTGAACGGCATGGTGGAAGGCCGCGCTCGGCTCTCGCAGGATAAACCCGCCGTAACTGTAACCATCTGTGAATTCCACGCGCTCGGCGGCGACATAGAGTTTCCCTCCCACGATGCCGTAGAAGGCGGTATCGGCGGGGAATTCCAGACAGTACTCTGTAAAGTTTTCGATGGGATACTCCGTCACCGCGGTGTAACTTCCCTGCGCCGTGACATATTGGTCGGTGTAGACGCCCGCCGCCGCGTAGTATTCGAGCATCGTGAGCGTCGCGTTGCCCTCGCCGTCGAGATACAGCACCTCGTCGGGGTACAGTTCACCGTCCAAAAACAGGCTGTAAACGCCCGCCTCACCGCCGAGCTGTGTAACGCCGTCCTCCGTCACGCGCAGGCGATACTCCGCGTCCTCGCCGCAAAATACAATGATATCCCGCTCCGGGTAGTAAACGCCCCGCTCGCCGTTATATTCGCCGTGGCCGTAGCCGTCCAGCGTGAGCCCCGCCGCCTGCACGGCACCGTCGTAGCGTTCAAACATATCTCCCGTAATGCGGAAGCGCAGACGCCCGAACAGATCGAGAACAGACTGCGTCGCGTTGTTCTGCGTCATTTCAAATTGATATTCGCCGCCGCCCAACGGGGTGCAGTCGCCCACGAGCACGTATGCGAACACTTCCGAGTTGGTGTAAACGCCCACGGCGTAGCGGTCATCGAATTGAAGCACGCTCAACAGCCAGTCGCCCTGACGGTTGGGGTGCGCGAGGCTCTCCGTATAGAGCGTTGCCGCAACGAACGTCTCGCCGGCATAGATATAGTGGCACCACGCGCCGTTCACGAGGAAGTGATAGACGTAGTAATAACCGGGTTCGGAATAGTAGTCCACGGGCGTCGTTCCGTTTATGTACGCGTCGCCGTTGGAGTCGATGGTAAGGTGCAAAAATTCATCCACCACCGTAACGGATTGGGGCGCGTACAGCCTTCTGCCCAAAAGGTCGAAGGTGAGGTCGTAGTCCTCATCGGTAACGGAAACCTTCTCCCCTGCCGCGTCAAGGGCAACGTTTGCGTTGGGGATCAGAAGGATGAACACCCCGTAACCCTCGGTTGTGGCGCCGTAGGGCACCCACACGTCGCAAGTGCCGTCGCCGTAGCAGTATACAAACGCCTGCGTGTACAGAATGCCGTCGATCTCCACCGCATTGTCGATATCGTACACGCCGTACAGCTTTTCGGTGACTTCCGCAAAGGTGGTAACGCCGTCCACCGACTTGAGAACGCCGCGCGTGTCGCCGAAGGAAACTTCGGTGATCGAATACAGCGACATATCGAAGCCGCTGACCGCGTACCACATCTCAAAATAGGTCTCGTACTCTATCTCCGCGCCGTTGAAGGTGCCCTGCCCGAAGCCGTCCAGCATGAGTTCGCCGCCGTCCGCCGTGGGATAAGTGCCTCCGAGGCCGTCGTCCATCGCAAAGTAGCCGTCCCCACCGTAGCGGATGTAGAAGGCGCTCGTCACGATGTTATAGTTGTCGCGCACCATCAGATACAGCAAAGTTTGGTCGGAATTGTCATACATGTACAGGCCGGAGCACCTGTCGCCGTTCATCAGGCCCTCAAAGCCGCCGAAGCCGTCAAGGGTCAAACGGTCGGAGGAATTCTTTGCCCGATAGCTTCCCGCCTCCTCGCCTTGGATGCGGAACACAAGATCGCTGCCCGCGCCCTCCACGATGCGGAACGCAAACCGCAAGGTGCCCCCGTCAAAGAAGAAATCACCCGTCTCGGGCTCCACGTCATAGCTTCCGTTGAAGCGGTTCCCCGCCGCGTCGCGGTACTCCGCCTCGCCGCCGCTCATAAGGGAGAGACGATCGACGCCGCCGCCGTAGGGCAGGTATTCCCGCTCCATGGTGTCCTTGAAGTAGTAAAATCCCTGCTCGAAGAGCTTGCCGGTGAGGATCTCCTCCTCCCCTTCGGAGAATACAAATATGCCCGTATCGGGGTCGTAACTGCCCTCTTTCTCCCCGAGGCCGTACCGCTGCAAATAGACGACGCCCTGCTGCGTCGCGGAGACAAAGATGCGGTCGTCGCCGTCGAAAAAGTCATGGACGGCCACCTCCCAGCGCGCAAAGAGTTCCAAAAACTCCCCTTCCGGGTCAGGGGTAACGTTTTCGCCCGCAGCATACATAACTTCCCCGTTGGCGGAGGAAGACCACCCCGCAAAGCGGAAGTCCTCCCCCGCGCCTTCGGGGGCGGCGGGAAGCATGAACCCCTCGCCGTAGCGCACGGATACCGTCTCCGCATCGCTCTCGGGCAGATTATTCCACAGCGTCACCGTGATCTGCCCGCGCGCAAGGTAGGCCTCGAACACTTCGCCCGCGCCCAGTTTGGCAACGGACAATTTGTTCTCCTTCGCCGCGTCCACGGTGAAGTGCGGCTCCTGCACGGTATAGGTGAACGCCTCGCCGTACATCGCCTTGCCCGTGCGCGTCTCATAGTCGCCGTAACTGCCGTCCAATGCCTCGAAGTACAGCCGCGCCGTGTAGGAAACGAGGTATTTTGCCGCAAGCGTACAGTCCTCGCCCGGCATGGTAAAACTTTGGGAGAGCGCCTTTCCGCCGTTGTACCACCCCGCAAACTCGAAGCCGTCCTTGGTCTGCGGCGTCTTGTCCTGCAAGAATTGCGAAACGTTCTGCCCGACTTCCACGCTGTACTCCGTCTGCGAGAGCGTGCCGCCCTCGCCCGCGTCCAGCGTGAGCGTCGCCGTGGTTGTCGTGGGAGGCGTGGGCGGCGGCGTCTCCGGCGTCTTGGAACCGCCGCACGCCGCGAGCGCAATGCCCGCGCACAAGAGACATATGGGCAGTAAAATCTTTGCCAAAATCGGGAATGATCTTTTCATGGTTTCCTCCTCTGCGGAGCGTCCTCGGAAGGTCTCTGCCCCGCCGCGGTCAAAAATGCCGATGCGCCCAACCGCGTGAGCGGTCGGGCGCCGGGTGTTATTACTGTTGAACTTATGATTGCCTTTCGGCTTTTACATTGAGCTCATTGCCGGTATCGCCGTTTTCATCAACGTCCTTCAACCGAACATTTTTAGCTCCGGTCGTTGCCCACGCCAACACATACTTTTTTCCGTTCATAGTAATGGAAACTGTGACAGGTTCACCACCGTCCTCGCCCTCAAGCACGACTGTCTGTTCCGCGCCATTGATCGTAATGGAAACCTTGTGAGCCTCCACCGTGATCACATAAGTATCATCTCCGTTTGTACCGCTAAACACACCGCAATACCTATCGGAAATAGTAACATCGCCGCCGACATCGGGTTCGCCCGACTCGCTCTTGCGGGTGAAGTCGATCGGACCACCGTCAAACCCCGTAAGCGTAAAAACCGTGTTGCTGGATTTCAACACACCGGAGTACGAAACACTTTCCACCGTAAACGAGTATGTGGTAAACACCCCGTCCGGCTCTTTGCTGTACTCGGTCGCATATTTGCCGTCCAATTCGATAGAGGTTGCGGTGATCGTCAAGGTGTGCCCGTCGGCGATCCATTCGCCGATGATTTCGGAATCGACAGTGAGTTCGGGAATTTCGGGCTCGCTTTTAAGGGTAAACGCAATATATGTGACAATATCTCCCCCTGTAAGATGAATAGACCCGTCATCTTCCAACGTACCGGTGTACTCGACGCCTTCAATTTTAAACGTATATGTGGTGGCAAAAACGTAGGCAACCTTTTTGTATTCGGTTGCATATTTGCCGTCCAATACAATGGACGTCTTGGTGATCGTCAACGTATGCCCATCTGCGACCCATTCGCCGATGAGTTCATCGTCCACGTTCAAATCCGTGCTCGGCTCCGTCTCCGTTACGCGATCCAAAGTGACATAATCCGTGATCCAAGTACCGTAATAGAAATCCATTTGATCGTAACCGGTACCCTTATTTACCAAACGGTATTCTGTCTCGTCGTCTCCAAGCGTAAAGGTGTATCCAAGCTTCGAAAGGTTGTACCCTATAAGCGTCGCTTTTACGGGCTCGGTCTCGCCGATCGTCACGAAGATGCCCTCGTCTTTCACCGATACATGGTACTTGGTGCCGCTCTTTTCGCCCTCGAATTCGCCCTTATATTCCTCTAAAATTTCCACTTCCGGCGGCGCGATGGGCTTGCCGTCCTTCACCGTAAATTGAATGCTCGCGCCCGTGTTCTCCTTCTCCGAAACGCTGAGCGTATTGTCAGCGCCGAACAGCATGGTGTAGTCCTTGCCGCCCGCCGTAAAGTTGTAGTACACTTTGTTTGCCTCTTGTAGCGTTTCAAACTCCGTTGCGGACTCGCCGTCGAGGGTGAGCGCCGTTTTCGTGATAGTCATCGTGTGATCGCCGGCTGCCGTCGTCCACACGCCCACAAGGTTGTCGGGGATGGAGAGTTCGGGGATCTCCGTTTGCCCGCCTTGGCGCGTGAATGCAACTTTATCCAGCGTGCCTCCCGAAAGAGTAAAGGTGTCGCCTTCCAACTCACCGGAGTACGCCACGCCTTCCACCGTAAACGAATAGGTGGTAAAGATCAACATAGTTTGCTTATTATACGTAGTCGCCTGCTTGCCGTCCAAATCGATGGTTTGTTTGGTAATCGTCAACGTGTGACCCGTGGCAGTCCATACGCCCACAAGTTCATCGTCCACGCCAAGCCCCGGGTCCTCTGCGCGCAAGCAATTGATATTTCCAAGGTTATTGGGACCGCCGCTGAGCATGACCGACTGATACGGGTTACCGGAAAGCGGCGCTTCAATCGTCCACGTGCCGCCCGAGAGTGTAAATTTGATGTGATAGTCCGCCTTGTATTCCGTCAACGTGCCCGCGGCAAATATTTCGTCGCCGATCTTGAGTTCCACCTTCGTTGCGCCGATGCGCAGAGCATATTTAACACTGCTCCTCGACCCCTCGTAGTATCCCCACCACTCTTCGCCGATTTCGATGACCTCCGGCGTATCAGTTTCATACTCCACCGTCACGGTGGTATCCGTGGTGAGCTCAATCTCCAACGTGTTCTCCGACACTTCCGTGACCTTTTCCACGTTGTTCACTTTGATGGACTTCAACTTCTGTCCGCTCGGTGCGGTGATTGTAAGCGTGACGGTGTCCCCCGCATGGTAGGGCCCCGCGGGCGCCGCGGCAACCGTCCCATCCGTCGGCAGCGTGAGCGTCACCACTTGCGGCGAAGGCGTGTCGGCTTCATACTCCACCGTAACGGTGGTATCCGTGGTGAGTTCGATCTGCAACGCGTTCTCCGTCACTTCCGTGACCTTTTCCACGTTGTTCACTTTGATGGACTTCAACTTCTGTCCGCTCGGCGCCGTGATCGTAAGCGTGACGGTATCCCCCGCGTGGTAGGGGCCCGCGGGCGCCGCGGCAACCGTCCCATCCGTCGGCAGCGTGAGCGTCACCACCTGCGGCGTCGGCGTGTCGGCTTCATACTCCACCGCAACGGTGGTATCCGTGGTGAGTTCGATCTGCAACGTGTTCTCCGTCACTTCCGAGAACTTCTCCGTGCCATTCACCTTAATGGACTTCAACTTCTGTCCGCTCGGCGCCGTGATCGTCAGCGTGACTTTATCCCCCGCGTGGTAGGGGCCCGCGGGCGCCGCGGCAACCGTCCCATCCGTCGGCAGCGTAAGCGTCACCACTTGGGGCTGTGCGGCGGTTTCCTCAAACGTCACCGCGACCGTCGTGTTTTGGCTCACTTCAAAGACAAGTTTGTTCTCGGCGAGTTCCTTCTCTGCGCCGTTCAAAGTGACCTTTTTCACTTCCACGCCGCTGTTGGGGGTAACGGTCACCGTGACCCGCTCCCCGGCCTCATAGCCGTTTGCCGAAGCAGGATCGCTCACGGTAACGCTGCCCAGCGTCTCGTCGTACTGCGTTTCCACCGTGTAATAAACGGGATCCTGCGTGTCGCGGCAGGCGGCGCAGATGCCGAGCGTGAGAGCGAGTACCGCAAATAGCATGAAAATTTTGCGTAATTTCATAGATAATACCTCACTGTTTCTTATCTATCCCGCATAATACACCCCCCCCCGTGAAAATGTCAAGCAAATTCACGTTATTTTATAAATTTATACTGTGAAATTTCAAAGAAATTCCAAAATAAATGAAAATTCTTTGTGGTTTATTCATTTTTCCAAATATATACGTATTTTTTCGATGCAACGCGCAAAAACCGCCCCAAAGCCGTGCAAAACGACGTCCCCAAGGACGTCCAAAACCCGCCCCAAAGCCGTGCAAAACGACGTCCCAAAGCCATCCAAAACCCGTCCCAAACCCGTGCAAAACCCACCCCAAAACCCGTCCCAAACCCGTGCAAAACCCACCCACCCGCACGCTTCCCCCACCCTTCCCCTCGAGGGGAAGGTGTCCGCCACAGGCGGACGGATGAGGTGTGCATAATCGCCCACCATATTGCCCTCTTCGAGAGCCTCCGTTACTCTCCCCCTCCCGGGAGGGGGGGTAGGGGGGTGGGGCTTGGCTCCCCCTCGAGGGGGAGCTCCCGCGTAGCGGGTGAGGGGGTGTCCTCATGCCGAGGCCTCCGCCCCGCGCTATAATAATGTCATCCCGCCCGACGCATTGCGGCGTACAAAGTAGCGCAGTCGAGGGGGACTTTGCCTTATATGCGCCCCCGCGGCTCTGCCGCGGGGGCGCAAACGAGTGCATCTTTTATTCCAAAAAGCTCCGAAAAAAACCTATTTCCCCGCCGCATTCTTCCTGTAAATGCACGCAGAGAACGGCCGCAGGTGGATATCTTTCAAACTCCGCACCTCGCCCGTCAGAAGGTCGACGCCCTCTGCCTCCTCCACGCGAACGGTGGGGTCATCCTCCGTAATGTTGATGGCAACAACGATCTCCTCCCCCTCGAACTCCCGCACAAAGGCGAGCCACCCGTTTTGCACGGCGGCCTTCCGATAGCTCCCGTAGGCGAGCGCGCGGCTCCCCCTTCTGATCCCCGAAAGCCTCGCAATATGCGCGGAAAGTTCGGCGTTTGCGCCCTTGTCAATGTCGTCGATGCACGGGCGCAGGTCGTAGTCCAAATTTCCCTTTTTGCCCTTTACGCCGAACTCCGAACCGTAGTAAACGCAGGGGATGCCGGGCATCGTAAACAGCAATGTATAGAGGTTTTTGAGGTTTCTCGGCTCCTTTAAGGCAGTGGCGGCGCGCTCCACATCGTGGTTATCCACGAAATTCAGCAGGTGTTTTCCGCGGAAGAGGCACCACGGAAAATCGCCGAAGAGGCGTGTCATGGAGTACTCGATCTCAAAGAGATTGCGGCTGTTGAACGCCGAGAGCATACTGCGGAACCCCTCGTAGTTGGTGGCGGAGTCGAGCCGCGCTGGCGTCACATTCTTCTCGAAATTGTTGAGGTGGATGACCTCGCCCACGAGGAAAAACTCGGGCTTTTGCGCATTCACCGTGCGGCGCAAAAGTTCCAAAAACCACGGCGGCAGGAGATAGCTCACGTCCAGCCGCAGCCCGTCGATGTCGAACTCCTTGATCCAAAACCGCACGGCATCCATGAGATACCCTTGAAGTTCGGCGTTCTCGAGGTTGAGCTTCACGAGCTCGGAGTGCCCCTCCCAGTCGGCGTAGAAAAACCCGTCACCGTAGCGTGAATTTCCCTGAAAATTTATGTGGAAGAAGAACCGTTCGGGCGCATTTTCCCGATACGTCTGCACCTTTTTGAAGGGCGGAAAGGCGCGGCCGACGTGGTTGAAGACGCCGTCCAAAACGACGCGGATGCCCGCCGCGTGGAACTTTTGCACGAGGGCTTTGAACTCCCCGTTTGTGCCAAGCCGCCGGTCGACGGTGAAAAAATCCACCGTGTCGTAGCCGTGCCGCTCGCTCTCGAAGAGCGGGTTGAAGAGCACCGCCGTCACGCCGAGCGCTTGCAGCCGCGGAATTTCCGCCTCGATTTTATGAAAGCGGTGGCGAATTTCGCCGAAGTCGTTCGCTTTTTCCGCCCCGCAAAAACCCAAGGGATAGATTTGATAAAATACCGCCTCGTCGAACCACATATTGCTTATTTCTCCCCTATTTTTCCGATTTTTCCGACCCCATTGCCGCAGTTTTCAAAATTGCGCCCAAAATTTCGCAGGCGTTTTTCTGCAACTCCCCGCGGGTCAGGTGTCCCTTTTTGTTTAATTTTTTGAGAAGCCCGCCGTGCTGATACTTCTTGCCGAGGTACCCGCCGCCCGGCATCAGCACGTTGACGCCTGCATACACGCGCGCGGCGTTATTCTTGCGTTTGCCCGCCTCGGGGCAGCTGCCCTTCTGCATCCACCAATCGGTGATAACGCACCCCTCAAAGCCCCACTCGCCGCGCAAAATGCCGTTTACGAGGGCTGCATTGTAGTGCGCGTACACGCCGTTTATCTTGTTGTAGCTCGTCATGAGAAAATGCGGCCGCGCTTCCTTCACGCAGATTTCGAACCCGCGCAGATAAATTTCGCGGAGGGCTCTCTCGGAGACGCGGCTGTCGTTGTGGCTGCGGTTGAACTCCTGGTTGTTGCACGCGAAGTGCTTGGGGCACGCCGAAACGCCCGCATTTTGCAGACCGCGCACGGCCGCCGCCGCAATTTTCCCCGAAAGCAAGGGGTCTTCGGAATAATATTCGAAGTTCCGCCCGCACAGGGGGTCGCGGTGCATGTTCATGGCGGGCGCCAAAAGCACGTGCGAGCCGCGCGCCCTCATCTCCTCCCCCACGCCGCGGTAGACCTCCTCCACGAGGGCGGGGTCGAAGGTACACGCGAGCAGCGTTGCAATGGGCAAAAGGGACGACGAGGTCTTGAGGCGGATGCCCGAGGGGCCGTCCGTCATGGTGACGGGCGGAACGCCCCGCGCGCGCAGTTCCGCCGTGGTGCCGCCCATGACGCCCGCATTGCCGCTTGCGCCGAGGGGGCTGTCCATCTTCATCGCGCCGTAGGCAAGTGCTTCGAGTTCGCGGTCGGAAAGGCTTGCGACGAACTCCGTGAGCGTCGCTTTGCCCGCCGCAACGTCGGAAAACGCACAGTGTTTTGCTGTTTTTGCAAGTTCGGGCGGAATTTTCACCGCGTAAGAAAGGGGCGACGCATGCTCCGCAATGCGCTCTTGAAGTTCAAAGGAGGCGATCTCCTCCGCGCTCCGCACGTCCGCACCCACGTACAGGCGGTAGGTGCCGCCGAACTGCACAAACCCGCATCCCTCCGCATACACCGAAAAGGCGCGATCATCAAGCACGATCTCCCCCTGCTCCTCTTCGGCGGGCGCAAGTTCCTTCGTCTTAAAAAAGCCAACGAGCTCCCGCGCGGGTGCATGCGCCGCCGCAGGCTTCTCCGCATACACCTGTACGACCTCGCGCCCCGCGCGCTCTCCCGTGTTCTTGACACAGAATTTCACCACCCCATTCCCATAATTTGCGGAAATTGCAAAGGTCGTATAGGAGAGCCCGAAGCCGAACGGGAAGCGCACGTCCCCCTTTGCCCTCGTCTCGAAATGGCGGTAGCCGACAAAGATATCCTCGGCGTAGTCGTTGTAGGCGGCGTTGCCGAAATTTTGGGAGGAAGGATACGCCGAGTAGGCGCGGGCGACGGTATCCGCGAGCTTGCCGCAGGGGTTCGCCTTCCCGAGAAGAAGGTCGGCGCAGGCGTTGCCCGCCTCCATGCCGCCCTGCCACAAAAGGAGCGCGGCGGAGATGTTATATTCCTCCAAAAAGGAAAGATCGATGACGCTGCCGATGTTGAGCACGACGGCGACGCGCGGAAAAGCCGCGGTGACGCGGGCGAGCATGGCTTTTTCCTCCTCCGTGAGGTAAAAACTGCCCGCTTTCAGCTCATTTTCCCGATCTTCGCCCGCTGCCCTGCCCAAAACGACGACGGCGGTCTCCGTCTCTGCCCGCGCGGCTTCCACGAGCTCCGAAGAGAGAGGCATCTCGGGAAAATACCGCGGCCAGTTCCCCCAGCACCCGTGCGAGACGGGGTGCTGTTCGGAGAATTTGAGGTAGGCCTCTTTTACGGGCTCCACGAGCGCCGCGCCACCCCTTTCGAGCCCTTGAAGAATGCTCACGCGGTAGGGCTTGATGACGTCGCCGCCCGAGCCGTAGCCCGTGTAAAAGGTGTCCGTCTGCCCCCGCCCGAAGAGGGCGAACTTGCCCGAAATCGGCAATGTATTGCGGTTTTTGAGTAAGACCGCCCCCTCGCGCGCCGCGCGCCGCAGCGTCTCGGACATCGCGGGCGACGTGTTGTTCTCGCCGTCCGAGGAGAGATTTTCGCCCTGCTTCAAGGCGCTTCCCGAAATGGAGAAATACAGCTTCGCCGCAAAATTTTTGCACCTCTGTTGAAACTTCGCCCAGCCCATTGCAACCTCCGTGAAATATTATACCATGGCGTGGGAAACCTGTCAATCCGCGCTTGCAATTTTGCCGCCGCGGGTGTATAATACGGGGGACAACACAAAAAGGATAGAACCATGGAAGAATTGAAACAATTTCTTGCAACCTCCTACACCGCCTACCATGCCGCAAAGCACGCCGCAGAATATTTGGAAGCGCACGGCTTTTCGCCCCTTGCCGAGGGGGAGCCGTGGAAGCTTGAAGAGGGCGGAAAGTACTATGTCCTCCGCGGCGGAAACAGCCTCATCGCCTTCCGCTACGGCGCGGGGAGCGCGAAAATTATTGCCTCGCACACCGATTCCCCCTGCCTCAAATGCAAGGAGAGCGCCGCCACTTCGGACAAAATTTACACCCGTCTCAACACCGAGCCCTACGGCGGCGGGCTGTGGTATACCTTCTTCGACCGCCCCTTGAAACTTGCGGGGCGCGTCGTGCGGGAGAGAGGCGGCAAACTCGCATCGGAGACCTTTACGAGCGATTTTTGCTGCGTGCTCCCCTCCCTCGCCATCCACCAGCAGCGCGACGCCAACGAGAAGTTCTCGCCCAATTTGCAGACCGAACTCCCCCTCTTGAGCCTCGGGGAAGCCGACTTCGGGCAGATCGTCGGCGGCGCAATTTCCTACGATCTCTTTTTGACGCCCGCCGAAGCCCCCTTTGAGAGCGGCAAGGACGGCGAATTTCTCTCCTCGCCCCGCCTCGACGACCTTGTGGGCGTGTATGCCTCCCTCCGCGCGATCGCCGAGGGCGGCGAGGGGCTGTGCGTTGCCGCCTGCCTTTGCAGCGAGGAGATCGGAAGCCGCACCTACGGGGGCGCGGGAAGCGGGTTCCTGCGCGGCGTTCTTCGCCGCATCGCCGCCGCACAGGGCAAGGATGAGGAGGAATTTCTCGCCTTCCTTTCTTCGTCCTTTGTTCTCTCCCTCGACAACGCACACGCGCTCCACCCCAATCACCCCGAGAAGTGCGACCCCACGAACCGCGCCGTTTTGGGCGGGGGCGTCGTCGTGAAGAGCCACGCGGGCGGCGCGTACACGACGGACGGGTTCACTTCCGCCGTCGTCAAGACGGTGTTCGCGCGCGCGGGCGTGAAAGTGCAGACCTTCTGCAACCGTTCGGATATGCCGAGCGGCTCCACCCTCGGCGCCATCTCCCTGACGCAGGCGAGCATCCCCTCCGCCGATATCGGCATCGCCCAGCTCGCGATGCACTCCGCCGTGGAGACGATGGCAAGGAGCGACTATTTTGAACTTGAAAAGGCGCTTTCCGCCTATTACAGCAGCAAAATCGCCCTCAAAGAGGGCGAAGCGACAATCGGGTAGTTCCTATTTTTATGAAGCCGCCCGCGCTCTCCGCGCGGGCGGCTTTTGTGTTGGGAGAATACGATTCCGGGAATAGATGCAAACAACTCGCCGCTGTCACCAACCCCAAAAAGGCTTCTTCCCCATAGTGAACTTTCCTGACATGCTATTCAATTCTTCCTGCGCTTCTTTTACTTGTTTCATAGTGCTGTTTTCGTCGTTGATGATTTTCATCAATTCTTCTCGGCGTTTTTGCTTCGCTTCTTCTTCCCGTTTCCGCCGTTGCGCTTCTTCTTCACGACGGATCGCTTCTTGTCTCCGCAGTTCTTCGGCATAGCGGTCTGATTCAGGCGCGAACAATTCAATATGTCCGCAAGCCCCGCAGGCATACGCGTTTACGTGAAAGTGCCCCTCCGTTGCAAGAATCGTTCCGATTGTTGTGCGCTTAAAATCCGTTCCGCCGCAATTCGAGCATTTTATCAACGCTTTCATCATTCCTCCTTTCTTCTTTCCTCAAACCAATATTTTTCCCTGCACGCGGACATAGGAAATCGATCCTCTATCATCGCCCAAACCACTTGTTATGCTATAGCTGAACGTGGCATATCCCGCCGCATTCAATTTTACTTCGTGCTCAATTTCTTCCCCGTTCTGCTGATAGAATAAACTGCAATTCTCATATATCCCGCTTATGGCGCCCATTATCGTAACTTTATAGGAAGATATGTGAAAGTACCCACCCCCATACACATTTGACGAGGTGCACACCGTGTCGATGGACAAATAATATTCGTAGTTGTCTATCGTGAGTTCAATCGATTGCGGTTCATCGTCCCCTTCGGGCGTTTCTCCCCCGCCGAGATTGCAACCCGTAAACCCGAAGGCCATCAATAATACTGTTAGTGCCGCGAGCAACAGCCACGCGAGACGCTTTTTCTTTCTGTATTTCATTACCTGTTCACTTCCTTGTATAGTAGTATTTTATCCTACTTTATAGCATTTGTCAAGAAAAAGTCGTATTTCGGTTATAATTTTCTTGAAAGGAGAGTCCATGAAACCTTTGAAAGAAAAAATCAGCATTACAATCGACAGCGATCTTTTGTCTGAATTGAAAGCCGAAGCGGAAAAGGACGACCGCTCTCTCTCGCAATTTATCAATCTCGTTCTGCGCAAGCACATGAAAGAGAAAAAAGAGGAGTGTTGATTTTTTACTTCTCCCCTTTTTTTTCAGCGAAATGAAAAAGTATGAGCAAGGCAAAATTGCCCTGCTCATTTTTGTTCGTATCAATATTTGTGCAACATTCCTCTTACAATCTCCCGCCGCAGGGCTCGGTGAGGACGAGCGGATCCAAAACCTTATCCAGCGTCTCGGCGTCCATGAGCCCCTCGCGGAGCACGATCTCCTTGATGGGCTCCCCCGTTTTCAGCGATTCCTTGGCGATCTCGGCGGCTTTCAGGTACCCGATATAGGGGTTGAGGGCGGTGACGATGCCGACGCTCCTGTTCACCCACTCCGCGCACCGTTCGCGGCTCGCCTCGATGCCCTCGATGCAGTTGTCGGTGAGCGTTTTGATGGCGCCCGTGAGCGAGCGGAGCGATTCAAAGAGTTGGTAGAAGATGACGGGCTCGAAGGCGTTGAGCTCGAGTTGCCCCGCCTCCGCCGCCATCGTCACCGTGACGTCGTGCCCGATGACGAGGAAACACACCTGGTTGACGACCTCGGGAATGACGGGGTTGATCTTCCCCGGCATGATGGAGGAGCCGTTCTGCTTGGCGGGCAG